>JAFGIQ010000180.1 GCA_016929575.1 candidate division FCPU426 bacterium | reverse complement strand
GCAGAACCAATCTGCTTTTGTTTTTACCTGTGGTTATTTGGTTTTTATCCCTGCGGTTTTACGCACCCTGGCGGCACTGGCAGTGGCAACCGGTATTGGGTTTTTGTGCCGCGCTCATCCTGCTGTTGATGCCCCAGGCGGCGAACAATTATCTGGTGGCCAAGGATTTTGTATTGGTTTCTGCCAATGCCGGGGTCAATATGTTTATTGGCAACAATCCCGAGACGAACGGCTTGTTCCATTTGCCCGCACGCAGCGGATTGAGAAATCCCGAGCTCGAAAAGAGCCAGTACCAAATAGCCGTCGAGAGAACCGGCCGGCCGTTGAAACCTTCGCAGGTTTCGAAATATTGGCTGGCCGAAGGCATGCGTTTCATCTTGGCGCATCCCGGCCAGGCACTGCATTTATATGTCCGCAAAATTCTGCTTTTATTCAATTATTATGAGATACCGGACCACTTGTCCTTTTACCTGATGCGGCAAAAGTATTTATCAGCCCTGTATTGGGCGCCAATAGGATTCGGCATTGTCTGGCCTTTGGCCCTGTTGGGCGTCATCTGGTCTTTACGCAGACGTCCGGAGCCGGTTGAGATGTTGTTGCTGCTTTTTATGCTGATGTATATATTGTCCTTGCTTCCTTTTTTTATCACCGCCAGATACCGCCTGCCCCTGGCTCCTTTTTTAATCATATTCGCCGCCCTAGCGGCAAACGACATGATGTGCTGGATTCGCCAGCAACGCTGGCAAACAGTGACAGTATTTGGATTGGTTGGACTGTTGGCTTGGTGGGCCGCCAACACTCCCAGGTACCGTTTTGATTTTGCCCATACCCGGATGCAACTGGCAAGCCGTTTGCAGCGGTTGGGCGAAAGACCAAATCCGCCTGACATGCACAAGATCAACCAGGCCGTGCTGGAATACAAGTGGACAGTAGAAACCGCCCCGTATTTTTACGAACCATTTTTAAAACTGGCGGAAATATATATCAACGGCGGGTATTACACCGGTGCCTTGCATCTCCTCGAAACCCGGCTGGCGATTGCCGAGGAAGGAAGCGGAAAAAGGGAGCTGGAAATTGTGCGGGATAAAGCGGCGGCATTCTATAAGGAAAAAGGAGACAGAATTGCGCCGGCCACAGTTCCCCAGACCCCCTATGAACAGGCCCGGCAGCTGGAGCAGCAGGGGGGTGATGCAGAGGCTGAACAGATATATAAAAAAATCATCCATCTTGATCCCTCCCATATCGGCGCCTACCGGCGGCTGGCTCATTTGTATGTGCGCCGGGGTGACAATAAAAGCGCCGTGGGTATTATGCGCCGCGGTTTGAGATACAGTCCTGATTATTATGAGCTCCTGGAGGAACTTCAACGCTTATACGTCCAGATCGGAAAACCGGCCAAAGCCGCGGCACTTGGGAAAAAAATAGTCCGCTTGCTGAGAATATCCCGGAGCAGAATCTACGAACCTTGATAAAACTGCGGCACAGGCATTTTATGATCAGGGCCGGCAACAGGCAGAAATTTCGCGTTTCAGCACAGGATTACGCCGGCAGCATGACAACGAAGACGTGCAGCATGATTATTTGAAATCGTTTTTATAGGCTTCGATGAAGGCGGCGACGAGCATGGGATCGAACTGCTCCCCCGCCTGCTTTTCCAGCGCGATCAAGGCTTCCTGCGGAGTCTGCGTATCGCGGTGGATGGAATCACTGATCATGCCGTCAAAAGCGTCGGCCACGGCGATGATGCGTGAAAAAAGCGGAATGTTGTTTCCGCCCAAACCCTTGGGATATCCTTTGCCGTTATACCATTCATGCACGTGCAGGATCACCTTGTCTCCGCCCGGTAAAAAGCCCAGTGATTGGACAATATTGGAACCGACGAGGGAATGAAGTTTCATTTCATTGCGTTCCTCTTCCGTGAGCGGGCCGCGTTTGCGGAGAATGGATTCGGAAACATTGATTTTGCCGATATCATGCAGGAGGGCCAGGTATTCCAGGTTGCGGGTGTCCTGGGCCGTAAAGGCCAGATGCTTGGCCAGCAACAAGGCGTAGCGGCCGACCCGGGCGGAATGGCCGAAAGTATACGTGTCCTTGGCTTCCACCGTGGCCACCAAAGAACGGATGGTTCCCGTATAGTAGTTTTTCAGCTCGTGGTTTAATTCCACGGTTTCAATGGCCATGGCGGTAATCTGGGCCAGCACGGAAATAAAGCGCACAAACTCGCTTTTGAAAAAAGCCCGCTCGTTTTTATACAAAATGATCATGCCCAGGATGCGGGTCTTGGTTTTAAAGGGCACGGCCAGGAGGGATCCCTCCTTGAGCTGGTTTTCGGAAAATCCCAGGTATTTGGCCTCCTTCTCGGCGTTGGTGATCATCAGCTCCTTTTTATTTTGCATGATCCAGGTTTGTATCGTGTCGTCCACGGGGGTGAGCTCTTCCCGGACGCCGAATTCATCGGAATAGGAGCAGATAAAGCTGGGATCATTGCTGGTGCGGTGATAGGCCACGATGGAAATGCGCGTCGCCTCGATGAATTGCTGGACCATGTTCATCACCGACCAGCAAATGCCGGTGATGTCCGCAGAGGCGTCAATGGCCCGGGCGATCTCGTCCAGGGTCATCAAATCCGTGACTTTTTTTTGTAATTTTTGCGGGGAAGAGGAGTTGCGGAGTTTTTCCTGATACATTTTATTCAATTCATCTTTGCTGGGAGCCGTTTTCCTTTCCAAGACATATTTGACAGCTTCCAACAGCATCTCTTCCTGCAAAGGTTTGAGCAATAAATCACGGGCGCCTTCCTTGATGGCGGTAAAGGTAGTCTCCACATCGATTTGGTTGGCCAGGAAGATGACCGGCAGTTTTTTCCCCCAGCGTTCCTGGATGATGCGGAGCAACTCAATGCCATCCATGGTCTGGACATGGATTTCCGTGAGCACCAGTTGAAAGGTGGTGTCATTGAGGTGGGAGATGGCCTCCATGCCATTGCGGGCAATAAAGACATGATATTCCTCCCGGGTGAGCGCCTGGTATACAAAATCCAGGTTTTCCTCGTTGTCATCAACCAGTAAAATGTTGATGCTTTTCATATCAGACCCCAGTCATGAACAGGAAGTTATCCGCCTATTTTAGCATCGGCTGTCCAGACCATGTAATTAATTTTTAAAATGATTATCATTGCCGAACGCGATATTTTAAATCGCTATTTGCACAGAAGTACCCTGCACTTTGGTGCGGCATGATTTGTTTAAAATTATAATGACATTTTAACAACGGGTATTTACAATGTTGATGCGGTCCGAACCGGCAACTGCACCTATAAGGAGGCGCGACATGGCTGGGCTTTTGCTGCGCAAGGTATTGGTGTTGGGATTGATCCTTTTTGGCACCTCGTCTTGTTATTTCACCTCCATTCATCCCCTGCCTAAAACCGAAGCCGTGGATTCCTCCTTGCTCGGATTATGGGAAGCGGTTCCGGATGAAACAGAAAAGACGGATACTCCGAATTATCTCCTGATTTTAGGGGATAAAAGCGGAGCGCTGCAGATTGTTGTGCTTGAAGGATACTATGAACATAGTGAAACCTATTGGGGACATGCTTCCCGGATAAACGGCGAAAAATTTTTAAGTGTCAAGTCCATGAAGGCCACGCCGGACGGAGCGGCGCTGACTTCCGAAACGCATTATTCTATCGTGCATTACCGGTTGCAGGGCCGGCAACAACTGGAAATCACCCTGTTGAATGAAGCGAAAATTCTGGAGGCAGTCAGGGAAAAGCAGCTGGCGGGAAAGACCAGCAGCACCCATCTGGCTGCAGAGGTGCAAGTGACAGCGACTCCTGAGGAATGGGCGGTTTTTTTAAAAAAACACCCGCTGTCACGAATACTCGCCCGGGAAAAATTGCTTCTGGCCAAACGGGTATATTCCTTGCCCAAAAAGAAGCGCGAATAGACAAAACGGGCCGCGACCAGGGTTTGGGTCTGATGCCATTACACCTGCGGAAGGGCGCGGATACAAGCCGCGGGCTGGATGGTCCCCTGCGGCGCAACGGCGTTTTGGCCTGCCTCCTTTTCCCGCCCGGGCCAATGAACAGCAAAGGAATGGAGAGTCAAGATGAATTATGCAATGGCGTTGTTGCTGAGTTATTGTGTTTTGGCGGCAGGATGCAACCCCAAACCCGAAGTAAAAGTGCAGCCGCTGGCGGGAGTGTGTGACGGAGGGACCTATACCTCGGTAAAGGGGTCATTTTCGGTTTATATCAGCGAAATGGCGGACAAAGAAACGCTGCGGGATGAAGTCAATCAATATGGCACCGAGGAGCATTTTTCTTTCCGCGATACCCGGGGTAATTTTCACGCCATTTCATCGACCCAGACCTTGGATTTGGCGGACACTTTCCTGGATGATTTTATGCGCGAGCGGAAAGACACTTCACCCAATATGCGGAAAAACAAAACTCCTGACGGTTTGGACTGTATCACCTCCATGAACATGCAACCAGATCCCAACACGGGGTTGGGATCCGCCAAAATCCATTTTATGTTTGCCAAAAAGAGAAAAATATTTGATGTGATTGTCGTTTCCAGAGCCGCCAACACGCCTGAAGAGGCGCAGAAGGCGCTCGATGAAGCAATTTACACCCTGTGGAGCAATGCTGTTTTCCGGGATATGTTTCAGGAAAGGGCGGATTTCTCCGGCATTGAGGATCCGCGGGTAAGAATCTGCATTCTGGCAGCAGAACAAACCGCTGACCAAATGGGGCTGGATCATCAATTGCTGAAAAAAGGTTTGCCGACCATGCGCGTGGTGCTTTCTGCTGAAAAGGAAGGAATAGAGTGGCTGGTCGGTTTAAAAGCAGACCCCGAAAAAGTTTATTATACGGAGAGTATAACCAGCAGGCCGGAAGACCGGCAAAAAGCACAGACATTGCGGGATCAGTTTTTCTTTGCTTATGAAAGACAATTGGCGCAGCAAAAATTATCCCTGGAACCGCAGCCTGCTGCAGCTGACCCCGGCCAGGAGACGGATAAGTAAGCAGGGAAACTGCGGGGTGGTCGGGCCCCAATACTCGGGTTGATGGCGGGCAATGGCAGGAAAGCCGCAGGGGTGCCTGGCCGTGCATTTTTACTGGCCGGTGCTGTCGCGTAACACGAAAACCTGATTGGCTATTGGCAATAAACCTCACGGAGTTCCGGTTGGCAAATGAAAAACATCTTGATATCACTCATGGTTGTGGTGGCGGCAGGGATGAACGGCTGCGCGCCTGCTGAGAAGGAATCCCGCGATAAGTACCTGGGCATATTGGACAACCAAGTCTACACCTCTCCCATGGGTGCAATGACCTTGGACATGAAGCATTTCGCGACCCCGGCCTCCTTTTCCGAAACAGTGGAGGACCAGGGCGCTTCCCTTAGGCTTTACTTTCAGGATAAGGAAGAAAATACCTATGTGCTGCTTTTAACGTACACCCTGGCCGAGGCCCCGCCGGATTTCATTGCCAAACTGGTTGCCCGCGCCCAAAACGAAGGCAAAAACGCTGTCCAAGGCTGGCTCCCGGATCGGACCGAATGCCTGCTGTACAATGCCTTTCAGCGTTTTAAAGGCAGAGACAAAGTGGTGGGCATGATCAATGTGGTTTTTTACCGGAAACGGACGATCTTCAACATCACCATAAAATCCAAGCCCGCGGTATTGCCAAACGAAGCGGCACAAAGCGCTGAAAAAGCCCTGGACACATTATGGCAGCAGGCGGTGTTTCGAGGCCGTTGGGAACCCCTGCCTGATCTGCCTGCCAGCCGGGATCCGCGGCTTCCTATCATCATACAGACGGCACAGCAGATAGCCGCCCGTTTGGAATATCATTTTGAGTTGCAGCGGACAGGCAAGCCCATCATCCGCTTGTTGACCCACGGTCAGGAAGGCCGGATCATCCTGAGCCTGGGAATGTATTCCCGGCAGGGCAGGGTGTATTATACGGAAGCCATAGCCAGCGCCCAGGGGGACAAAAAAATGGCCAAACACAAACAGCGGGTTTTTATCGATGTGCTACTCAAGGAATTGCAGCAGCAAAAGATAGCCCTGGTCAGGGACCCTGCATATGACCAGGACCTGTTGATCCCGCTGGAGTGATGGGCCGGAAGCAAAAGGGGTTTGATAGAGAAACGGGCCGCCCGTTTGCCATGAAGCGACTGGAGCTGGAGGCCGGACAGGAGTAAAGGCCATGGCTGGAGATGTTTATATACGCAAGTGCGAAAAGTGCGGAGAAGAAGTATACGGAATTATGACTTTTGCATTGGCAGAACTGCTGACTATCCTATTTGAATGCCCGACCTGCGGCAGGATCTGGAGCGAGGACCAGCGACTTCAAGGAGTGCTTGACTTCACACCCGCGGAGGGTCAGGAAGCGGATTGAAAACCGTTGTCTTCCTGAAGATCTGTAAAAAAAAAGCCTTCACGCTGCAGTGTGACTCCGGGACTGATGCCAAGGGGGGTGGAAAACATCGGCCCGGCGCAGACAAAAGAATGAAATTCGCCGTTTTCACCGCAAGGGTCGACTCCGGAGGGCAGTTTTTGTATAAAAGCATGATCAAAGCTGCTGCCTGCCAGGGCGGGAGGTAGTTTTTGGGGGTCCAAGCAGGTGATATAAGCCCGCAGGCCTTGGTTGATCATCTCCCGGGCCAGCACTTGCGTATTTTGACCCCACAGCGGAAAAAGAGGCGTGCAACCGCTTTCCCGCAGCTGCATTTCACGATATTGGCGGACATCTTCCAAAAAAATATCTCCGAAAGCAAACAGCCGCACTCCTTGTCTGGCAGCCTGTTGCACCAGACCCGACATGGCGGCCGCATAGTCTTCCTGGGTACAGGGATGAGGCAGATAGACGGGAATAAGGGGAAGTCCTATGGCTTTGGCCTGTTTGCCCAGCAGGCTTTCCCGCACGCCGTGCATACTGACCCGGTGAAATACTTTGCTGATAGTGGTTACCAGGGCCGTGACGCGGACTTTGCCCTGCTGGCGCAGGATATGCAAGGCCCAAGCACTGTCTTTGCCGCTGCTCCACGCCAGCCAGGCAGTGGTTTTCTGCGTAGACATCGTATCCTTACCTCTGGGGTGTGATGGCGCCACTTCCCGCGTCTTGCCTGATGCGCGCTTGTCCGAAGCATATTGGCACAATATGGCAGCGGCCCGGGGATGATGGGCAGAGGTGTAACTCTGCGGATGGAAAACAAGCCTGCAATTACAATGCGGCCTGACAGCAGGAATGATGTGCAGGGAAGGCCCAAACCACTGCTTTGGCCTTCCCTGGCAGTCTGGAATAGAGGCCTTTAATTCACGCCCGTATTCATGTCTTCCAGCAAGGATTCCAGATCCTCTTCATGTTCAACTTCCTCTGCCATGATCTCGAGAATCAGTTGATGGGTGATGGGATCCTTGTCCTTTACAAAGTCCAGGATTTTGGCATAGGTCGTGATTGCGCATTGTTCGCCCTTGATGTTTTGTTCCAACAATTTTTTGGTTTTGGGATCAACCGGGGCGTCATAGCCGCAATTGGATTCTTTTAAAATTTCGTTGGGGCCCAACAACGGGGTTCCACCGAGGGTAATGATCCTTTCCGTCAGCATTCCCGCATGTTTTAATTCCTCTTGGGCATGTTCTTCCAGTTCGCCGGCCACAATGCCGCGCATTCTGCCCACAGCCACTTTGGCGCCCACCCAATATTGGTAATAGGCCAGCCATTCATCCGCGTACGCCTTGTTCAACATGGTCAATAATTTTCCCACCTCAACACCAACGATTTCTTTTCCACGGGTCCCCATTTTTTCCTCCTTATAGAAAAATGAATTATTTTGCCCCCTCGGGGAGATGTCCAGCACAGCCCGTATTACAACCGTTTTATCAGACAGTGTCAAGAAAATTATCAGACAGCAATGTTGCGGCCTTGATGCACAGGCAAGGCAAGCAGGGGCGCAATTGCCCGGCAACCGGCAGTATCCAGCACGTCATCCGCAGCTGCGGCAAGTAGCAATGGCATAAAAGTCCAAACAGAGGTATAGCCCATGGCATCCCCCGGTCCCATGCCGCTGGCCATCTTTTTAAACAGCCCAGGACACCATTGCCGTATAAAATGCACGCGGCCTGAGAAGCGGGTTTACGGAAGCGGCCTGAGAGCATATAATAACATCCTGCCAATTGTGCCGTCATGCATGCTTGACTGCAATGCAGGCTAGGGCCGGGCTAGGCAGCAGGACGGGCCGTACCGCTGGGATGGCTGGGAAGGGCGACAAGTCGCTGTTGATAGACAGCCTCGGGACGGGCGGCATTTTGCGGAGAGAAAGGAATTGAGGATGCGACAAAATTCTGCGCGTACGGTGGAAACAGATGACATCCGTTGGGATTTGAACGATCTTTTTATGTCGCTAAATGATTCCCGCATTCAAGCAACCCTGGAGGAAGCGAGGACCCGGACCACGGCCTTTGCCGCCGCCTATAAGGGAAAAATCGCGAATCTCTCCTCGGCCGCATTGCACACAGCGTTGCTAGAGTTGGAAAGCATCCTCGACAGGCTCGGACGTTTGGGTGAATATGCCAACCTGGTGTATGCGGTTGACACCGGGAATGACCAGGTGAAAGCCTTCGAAATGAAAATACGGGAGACCTGCACGGACATTAATAACCAACTGGTGTTTTTTGACCTGGAACTGGGGCGGATGGAGGAAGCCCTTATCCGGCAACATGAAAAACATCCCGCCTTGCACAGGTATTCCTATTACTTGCATAGAAGGGCGGAAACAGCGAAGTACCAGCTGACTGAAAGAGAAGAGCAATTGGCTAATATCAAGGATCTGACCGGAAGCCAGGCGTTTACCAACTTATATGAGGACCTTACCGCCGCCTTTCAATGTGAATTTGATCTGGACGGCAAAACCATGACCTTGACCGGCGAGGAATTGCGCGCTTTGCGGCAGCATCCCGAAGCAGAGGTCAGACGACGCGCCATGAGGACGTTTTTACATGCATACCGCGAACAGCGCCTGGTCATCGCTTCTGTCTTTAATCATGTGATCAAAGACTACAATCTGGAGAGGAAGTGGAGGGGATACCCCAGCCCGATCAGTGTGCAGAATATCAGAAACAACCTTGACGAGGCGACGGTGAGGATTTTACACGAAGCCACGACCGCGTCCTATGATTTGGTGCAGAACTACTACCGTTTAAAAGCCCGTATGATCAAGCTGCCGGATATGACCTTGGCCGACATATACGCCCCCTTGCCTGAAACCAGGCTGGCCTACAGTTGGCCGGAGGCCAAAAAAATGGTGTTGGCTGCTTTTCGCGGGTATGACGAGGATTTTTACTTAAAGGCACGATCCATGTTCACCGAGCAACGCATGGATACAGCCGTGAGGCCGGGTAAACGCGGCGGCGCATTTTGTTCTTCGGCGGTTCCGGAAATAAAACCGTATATTCTGCTTAATTATCAGGGCCGCCTCCGGGATGTGGCGACCATGGCACACGAATTGGGACATGCGGTCCATGCCATGTACAGCCGGGAACAGAATCTTCTTAATTTTCATGCCATCCTGCCCTTGGCGGAAACCGCCTCGATTTTTGCGGAGATGCTGCTGACAGACTACCTTTTGCAGCAGGAGCAGGACGCGGCGGTAAAAAGGGCCCTGTTGGCCAGCAAGCTGGAGGAGATTTTTGCCACCAGCCACCGCCAGAACATGTTTTCGCGGTTTGAAATTGCAGTGCATGACCGCCTGGGGGAAGGCTTGCTGAGTGCCGACGCGCTCTGTGAAATCTACCGCCAGGAATTAAAATTGATGTTTGCCGACGCCGTGCAGATACCGGATGAATATGCCTGGGAATGGGCCACCATTCCGCATATGGTAGCAGTGCCTTTTTACGTTTACGCCTATAATTTTGCCAATTTGCTGGTCATGTCCCTTTTTCAGCAATATCAGGAAGAAGGCGGGGATTTTATACCCAAGTTCAGGAAAATGCTGGCCCAGGGATCATCAGCCAGCCCGGGTGAAATCACGGCCATTGTGGGGGCAGATATTAATCATCCCTCCTTTTGGCAAAAAGGCATTCAGGCTATTGCCAAGTGGGTGAAAGAATTGGAGCGGTTGGTGGACTAGGAAATACGCAGATCCGGCAGTGAAGCTGCACGGGCCTGCCGCCGGCAGGGGATTTCTGTACGCACTCTCATTTTATGTAAAAAATGTGAATGAAAATACCCCCAAGCCTGTCATAATCTTTATGAGGATGAAAGGTGACACCATGCGCCATGGCTCATGGCCAGGGAGGATACGAAGGCAGCAAAAAGGGCAGTCGCTGGTTGAGGCGGCTTTTATCCTGCCCGTGCTATTGCTTTTGTTTGCCGGTTGCGCCCTGCTGGTACAGGTCGGATTGGCGCATATAATAGTGCAGGTGGCTGTTTTTGAGGCAGCCAGGCAGGCGCATGTGGATGAAGGGCGGCTGTACAACGGGCAACGGGTGGCGGTTGACATTTGTACCACCCTCAGCCAGGGGCAGACTGAATTCACCAGAGATTCCGGCCGCTATCGGGTCACCCACCACCTGAAACCACTTTTCCCGGTGATAAAGGAAATAAGGATATCGCATGCGTGTCCGGATTATGTCTTCCAGACAGAGGGGCAACCCCAATGACCATCATTGCTTCCCGAAAGGGAAAACGGTTATTCATGGCAGAGGAGGGCAATGTTTTATATGTGACGGTTGTCATGATGATGATCCTGGTGGTCTTTTCATTGCTTTTGATAAATGTCATTCACATCGGAATTACCAAAATCCGGGCCCAGAATGCGGCTGACAATATTGCCATATCCGCAGCCACCCTGAAAGCCAGACTCCTCAACCAGGTGGCCGATGTCAACGCCGGTTTATTTGTGGCCCTGGAGATGGGCACAATCAATGAAACCCGTCCTTATGCCACACCGCTGGAGGCATGGATCGCCCAAGGGTTGATGTGGATGTCGTATATAGGCTTATTAAGCAGCTATATTCCCGAATATCACAGGAGCATTTACCAGCAACGCTGGCTGGATCGTATAGCCGTGGGAAACGGTCTGGATCTGCGGTCCAGCCGTTTTCATGTTTTCCCCGTGGACGTGCGTATGGCTGATCCGTACGGTGCGAGCAATGATGCCAGTGATTTGTCCGTAATCACGGCCCTGCTGAAGTACCTGCCCGGCAAAATACCCTTGGTTACTCCGATTGTGGCCTATGAACCCACCAACACCTGGTTTGTGCAGTCGCGCGTCGAAATTTCCGTCAATACCTCGATCATCGGCGGAAACCGGCTGGGGACCGCCATTCCGTGTATTGTGGCCAGATCCCGGGCAGAACTGGTTGACCGCGGACAAAACCTTGGCGGTTTAGCCAAACACTACAGCCATTACTGGCGGGTGCGTCTGGCGCAGCCGGACGAGGACGTGGATCGGGAGATTCGCTGCCGGACAGGATCATTAAACACCGGGGCCGGGCGCAGGTGAGGTGTGAAAGCGCAGGGAAGACAGCCGACCGGAGACAGGAGGCGGCGAGATGTTACGCTGCCAAAAGGGAGGGTGTGGAATTAACATGGATAGAAGATATGCGCGATCAGCTTCCGCCGCGGGCAGATGCAGCGGGATGAGCCGCAGCCTGTTTCATACCAAAGGGCACTCTGGCTTGTGCGCGTGTAGACTTTTCATTATCCGGAACAGGATCGTGCAGGAATATGCATAATTGTTCTATCCCACTGATGAAAAAAGACCAGAGTGTGTACAACCGATGCCGACAGAGCGCGGTTTTGCTACTTTGCCGTAAGCCGGGATTCAGCCTGGCACTCCAGAATGATGCGTGCCATATCATCGCGCTGCTCGTGGTTAAGGTTCGTGAATTCCACGCCAAAGAAAAGCCGCTGGCTTTCACAATCGCGGCAGACCCAGCGGATGCTGCCGTTTCCTTGAAACACCTGAAAAGGGGAGGGGAGGTTGACCTGGTAATGGATCTCCTGGGCTTGAATGAAGTTGGCAGGATCGGTCAGGCCAATTCTCATTCCTCCCAGGCTGACATCATACGCTTTGCCCCAGAGACAGTGGTTCCCGGGGTCGCTTGCGGCTTTTAAAAACTGGCAAATCACGGGAAGATTTACATCGAGGCGCTGGTGTTTTCGCCGGTTGTTGGACATTTCCGCCTCCGGTGGCTGTGGCCATCCCCTCCGCCGGGCACGCCGCGCATGCGCGGGGAGGAATGCGGTCTTTCCCCTGCCCCGGGGATGCCGTTTGGCCACGACAGGATGTGCCGAGAGCAGGAGAGGTACCCCGGGCATGCCCGGGGGGCATCATAGGATATTCTTAGATTCGGCGTGAAAGAGGGGAAGTTGAATTGAAAAAGCCGCCTAAGGTCGGGATTTTATTTTCAACAGCAGCTGGGAGGCGATGCATTCCGCCACCCGGGGGGTGTGCCAGTAACGGACGTGGGCCCCTAAGGGATCCCAGCCTGTATTAATCTCCACATCTTCAATGGAAACGCGCCTGAAATGGGTTGCACAGTGCCGCGCCACACCGTCGTCCGGATCAAGGATGTTGATCCATTTTTTGAGGTAGGCAGGGCGTTTGACGGGATTTTCGACGTAGCCCATGGCTGAGGTAAAAAGCGGAATGGGAGAACCCAAGGTGAAAAAGGCCACTACCGGATGATGCCCGGTGTATTTATATTTGCGAAATCCGAATAAATAGTCAAAAGCAATAACGCTGCCCAGAGAGTGGGCAATAACGACAATATTATCCGGACGGTTGGCGCAGGCTTCACGAAATGATTCATGAATGTGCTTGAGCATGTCCATGGGGCCCTTTTTATGGCCTTTGTCCTTTACATAATGGAGGATTTGTATGACCAACGGGTCGACAGCTTTCAGTATAAAATTCCATTTTCCGGTTCGCGGTTGCAGCGGGTACTGCAAAGTCAAAAAGCGGTTGGTCCAATTGCTGGTATGGTGGGCCCAGAGTATTTCTTTTTGCACCAGCTGCCGGGAGGCTTTGGACGCTGCCTGGCGGGTGGCTCCTTGTTTCAACAATCCCTGCTGGTAGAATGTCAGGATGTTTTTGTAGAGCCGGTTGCTGTAGCCCGTTGGTTGGGAATTGACACCATGAATGAAAATGAGATTGGTCATTATTCCTCCGGAAAAAGTGGTTGTAGGCCGTGCGCCGGCTTTCCCGCACCGGCAGGCATGATGAAAAACGGTCAAAAATATTGAGCGGCATGGCTGTGAGGAAAAATACCGCCTGAAGAAGCCCATGGTCTAGCCGGGGTTTTACAGCCGGAAGAATCAGAATGGGCTCACAGGCCGACGACCAATCCCAGCGAAGCGGCATAGACATCTTTCCCATATTCACCCGAAAGATTGAGGGACACAAAGGGCAGGAAAGATATTTGCATGCCGCCCAGAAGGCGAAAATCAAAAGACCGGGGCGTGCCATAGGACGGTCCTTGTACATCAATGATTTGTTGCTCCGACGGTCCGGGCAGGCTGGGGTCCAGCTGCAAGGTGCCATTGGCGCCAACCACGGTATTGACTTCGCCGGTGGAGGTTTGCAGGCCAAGCCCAACATACGGGGTGATGAAGATCAGATTTTGGCTGACAACCAATTTCGCATAATACGAAGTAACATTCCAATCACTGCTCATATACACCGTGGTCTCCAAATTTTGCGCATACGTGTTGCCATTGTATTGGATCGAGGCAATTTCCTCAACATGCGTGTTTTTAAGGGTAAAAGTCCCTTTCATGTTTCCGACGCCCAAGGCCAGACTGACGGCCAGCGGAATAGGAAGATCCGGCTGAATGCGTCCTTCCAGCTGCCATTGGTTGAATTCACCCGCGAAGTCATTTTGCATGGACATACTGAAGGCGGATAGACCTGCGCCAAGGTCGCACTTGCCGATTCCGGGCAAGTGCAGCAGGCCTATTTTTCCGTGCAGCATTCCGGTAGGGGAGAAGAAAAAAGCGGGGAATTTCAGAAAATCTGCGGAGATGGCATATGTATCCAGTGAGGAGAGTTTGCCGAGTTCTACGGCAACGGCAAGTCCGCCGGTAATGCCTATTTCGAATCCGGGAAAGCTTTTTACATCGGCAGGCCGTTGCAGCGTGCCCCCGCTGCCGAAAGCCGTGCTTTTGGACAGCTGGCCGTTGATCCAGTCGGCAACATCCGAAAAGTCCCCGGATAATTCTTCCACGGCAGTGTTCATATCAGTAAGTGTGGCGGCGTGAACATTGGGACAGAACCCGGCAGTGACAATCAGGACGAGCACGAGAAAAAAGTGATGGCGCATTTTTACCCTCCTATTCAGGTGATATTCATATTTTTAGAACGGCTAAAGATTAATTGGGTTTAAAAAACGTGGATAAAACCTATGGAAATTATAATAAAGCATAACATAATTAGATGCGTATTAAAAGTTCAATATGCAAAGGAATCCCCGGGGGCACTGCTTTGCCTCTCCCTTTAGGGCGAGGAGAGAGGAAGCGTATATTTATATAGACGTTTCAGATGATTTTAATAATCATTAGCAAATAGTGTAACTTTAAAAATAGAAAAAATATTATCACTATCATAATTAAAGTGGCTGACGGACCCTAAAGTCAAAAATCATTGTTTTTAAATGATTTTCATGATTTAACAATAATATGATTAATTTATAATTGGTTTCAAGTAATATTTATCATAGAAAAGGTTAATGATAAAAGTAATTAATATTGATATAAGCTAATTTGGATGAAAACATTAATTAAAAAATATTTCCAGTCATGAAATTACTTTAACCCCTATTAATTGTAAAAACTAAAAGCTTTTTATCTTCGAAAGCATTATAATATAACATTATTCTGTAATTGCCCAATATATTAGGCTAAAAATGGTTATTGAAAAGTATCCTGATTAAGATTTTAAGTGGATGGCTTAAATTATCGCATACTCATATCAGGAAGATGTGTCTAAAAAATATAGCAAAAACATACAAACATAATAGAAGGGAAAAACAAAAGAGTATAATATCCAGGATGAATATTTGAAATAATAGAATAGCAGTATTACTATAAGAAGTCATGAGATAATTTTATAAATGAATCAAAAATTATTATTGATATTTTTTTTGTTTTCTTATAATAATATAAAATATAGAGCATGAAATATG
>JAFGIQ010000179.1 GCA_016929575.1 candidate division FCPU426 bacterium | reverse complement strand
TGATTGAATTCAATGCCTATGACAAGGTCGGCGGGCTGGAAAAAATGCGGCGCGCCTGGCGGGTGGTGCAGGAGATCAGGCGGCGCCGCTATGATCTGGCTTTGGTATTGCACCGCACGCCGCTGGCAGGCATGTTGACCGCCCTGGCCGGGGTGCCGATTCGCATTGGATTTGATTGGGAGGGGGGCGGATTTGCCCTTACCGAAGGGGTGCCTTTCCGCGCGGACGCGCATGAAATAGACCGGCATATGGATTGTCTGCAGCCTTTGGACATTCACACCCGGGAACTGCAGCCGGAATTGCATCCGCCCAGCACCGCCGTTAAAGCTGCCGAGGCTTTTTTACAACCGCATCATATCGACCCCCGCGGGGGGCCTTTGGTCGCTGTTTTTCCGGCCGGAGGCATCAATCCCGGGACCATCATGGTCACCAAGCGGTGGTCCTTGGCAGGATACCAGGAGGTGTGCAGCGGCCTGGTGCGCAATTATAAGGCCCGGATTTTGCTGGTTGGCAACAGCGATGATGTTTTGATAGGCGATGCATTGTTGGCGGACCAGTGGTGGGCCGCATCCGCCATCAGATCCGAAGGCGGCACCTCCCTGATGCTGCTGGCGGCTTTGCTTCAGCGTTGCACCTTGTTTATCGGCGGGGATTCCGGCCCCCTGCACATCGCGGATGCCGTGGGCCTACCCACCGTCTCGATCTATGGCCCCACGGATCCGCGCCTGCTGGCGCCGCGCGGGGAGTGGCACCGTGTGATTCACAAGCCGCAGCCGTGCTCGCCGTGTTATAATCCCATCACGGTCCGCACCCGCAAGGCCACGGTGTGCAGGCAAAAAGACACGGTATGCATGGAATCCATCACGAGTCAGGAAGTGCTGGCTGCGGCCGAAGAGCTGCTTGGCCGGAAAGGGTACCAACGCTGATGAAAGTCGCCCTGGTTCACGACTGGTTAAACGGCATGCGCGGCGGGGAGAAAGTGCTGGAAGTGCTGTGCGCGTTGTACCCCCACGCTGAAATATTCACGCTGCTGTATGAACCGGAAAAACTCTCGGAAACCATACGCGCCCGTCGCGTGCACACCTCTTTTATTCAGCGGCTGCCCCTGGCTAAAAAATATTACCGCCATTACCTGCCGTTGTTCCCGGCGGCAATCGAGCAGTTTGATCTGCGCGGATACGATCTGGTGATCTCCACCTCCCACTGCGTGGCCAAAGGCGCCTTAACCCAGCCCGGAACGCCGCATATTTGTTTTTGCCACACCCCCATGCGCTATGCCTGGGAACAGTATCATGAATATTTTCCGCAGGAAAAGCTCGGCCTGCTGGGGCGGTGCTGTATTCCCCTGGCCATGAGCAAGCTGCGCGTCTGGGATGTGGCCTCCTCCCAGCGGGTGGATTTTTTCATCGCCAATTCCCAACACGTGGCAAAAAGGATTCATAAATACTACGGCCGCGATGCCATGGTTGTGCATCCGCCGGTGGATGGCGGGAAATTCCATCCCCAAAATGATTTGGGGGATTATTATTTCATCCTTTCTGCCCTGGTGCCGTACAAACGCATTGACCGTGCCATTGCAGCATTCAATATGGCCCGGGAAAAACTCATGATCGTGGGGGACGGGCCGGAATACCGGCACTTGCGCAAAATGGCCGGGCCCAACATTGCTTTTTTACGCCGGTGTGCGCCCGAAGCGTTGCCGGACTTGTATGCCCGCTGCCGCGCCTTTATTTTTCCCGGAGAGGAGGATTTTGGCATTACCCCGCTGGAAGCCATGGCCGCCGGCAGGCCGGTTATTGCCCTGGGCAAGGGCGGAGCCTTGGAAACCGTGCAGGAGGGTAAAACCGGTCTTTTTTTCCAGGAACCCACGGCTTCCTCCCTGCTGGCGGCAGTGAAACGCTCGCAAGACATCCGCTGGGATGGGCCAAGCATCCGCGCCCGCGCTCTGGAATTTGACCGCCCGGTCTTTGCCAGGAAACTGGGGCATGCCATCGGGGAATGCTTGCGCCGGTTTAAGGAGAGAACATAATGGTGCGCAAGGGCATCAGCAAAGCTTTTCATTATTTGAATATTCTGGCGGATAGCGCCGCCGCCGCTTCGGCCCTGATCGCCGCGTATTATCTGCGTTTTTCCGGCTGGCCCATCCCTGTCAGGCATGAAAAACCGGAGATAGCGCTGTATCTGCAGGCCTTGCCGGTGGTGGTGATTGTTGTTCTGATCAGCTATCAGTACGCCGGCTTGTATCTGCAGCGCCGGGGCATCTCCGGGGTGGATGAATTTTCCAAGATCGTCCGCGCCACCACGGTTTCGTTTTTTATTCTGATCGGCTTGACGTATTTCTGGCGGCGGGCTGAATATTCCCGGGTGGGCCTGATCTATGCCTGGGCCCTGACCATTGTCCTGGTGGCAATGCTCAGGACATTTTTACGGCGCATGCAGGTGGTGTTGCGGCGGCGCGGCGTTGGCCTCTGCCGGGTTGTGCTGGTGGGCATGACCCAGACCAGCAAGACCGTTGCTGAACAGATCAAGCGATACCCGGGGCTGGGGTACCGTCTCATCGGCCTGGTGGCAGAACAAGCGGGGCCCGTCTCCGGTTTTGAAGGACTGCGCATGCTGGGAAGAATAGAGGAGCTGCCGGACATTATCCGCAACGAGGACATTGACGAGGTCATTTTTGCCTTGCCGGCCGAGACCCTGGGAAAGCTGGAAGACGTCCTGCTCAGCATTGAAACCACGGGTGTGGATTTCAAGATTGTCTCTGATTTATTCGGCATTATCACCAATCCCCTGACCATTGATGAAATCTACGGGATTCCGGTCTTTGCCCTGAAAGAATCGCCGCTGTCCGGACGGTTGGCCCGGGTGGTAAAAAGAACCATGGATCTGGCAGTTGCCATTCCCGGACTGATCATACTCATGCCTTTTCTGCTGGTGGTGGCGCTGGCGATAAAACTCTCGTCCCCGGGCCCGGTATTTTTCAAACAGGAGCGGGTGGGCCGGGGCAACAAACCCTTTGTGGTATACAAATTCCGCTCCATGCGCGTCGATGCGGAAAAAGAAACAGGGCCGGTATGGGCTACCAAAGACGACGTGCGCACGACCCGGATCGGCGCTTTCTTGCGCAAATCCTCACTGGATGAACTGCCCCAGCTTTTCAATGTTCTGCGCGGAGAGATGAGCATGGTGGGGCCCCGTCCCGAGCGCCCACATTTTGTCAACCAGTTTAAAACCATTATTCCCCGCTATCTGGAGCGGCATAAAGTCAAGGCGGGCTTGACGGGCTGGGCCCAGGTGCACGGCCTGCGGGGCAATACCCCGGTGGAAGAGCGGGTCAAATACGACCTGTGGTACGTGGAAAACTGGTCGCTGATACTGGATGTCAAGATCATCATGCGCACGATCCTGGGAGTATTCCATCACAAGGATGCGTATTAAGAAAAAAAGATTACGCAGATTATAAATCAGATTACGCGGATTAGAAAAAAACAAATTGCCTCCCCTCTATAATTATTGCTAATTAAAATATTGACATTGAATTAGCAAATGTCCTATTATAGCCTTATGATTAAAAGAAAAATATCGGAGAAATTTCAAAAGCTTGCCAAAGAATTCCCGGTTATCACAGTTACCGGTCCCAGGCAATCCGGGAAAACCACGCTTACCAAAATGCTCTTCCCGAATAAAACCTATGTAAGCTTGGAAAACCCGGATCAAAGAAAAAAAGCACTGGAGGATCCCAGGGGATTTCTGCGGTCATTATCCCAAGGGGCTATTTTGGATGAAATCCAACGCGCTCCGGAAATACCTTCATATTTGCAGCAAATGGTTGACGATGACCCCGCCCCGGGACGTTTTATACTCACCGGCAGCCAGCAATTGGAAGTTTCGCAGACTATCAGCCAATCATTGGCAGGGCGTACGGCCATCCTCAGGCTGTTGCCTCTGAGTCTGGAAGAGGTCAGGCCGGTTAAAAATTTGACCAGCAGCAATGAAATAATGCTTATGGGGTTTTATCCGCGGGTATTCAATGAACCCGTTGCAGCCAAGGATTTTTACGCCGGCTATTTTTCGACCTACATCGAGCGCGACTTGCGGCAATTGACGCAGATCGACAACCTGCCGACTTTTGAACGGTTCGTACAGCTTTTAGGCGGACGGGTAGGCCAATTGTTCAATGCCAGCAGCCTGGCCAATGACCTGGGTGTAAGCCAGCCTACAGTGCGCAAATGGCTGTCTTTGCTGGAAGCCAGCTATATCGTCTACCAATTGCCCCCTTTTTTCAGAAATGTGGGGAAACGCCTGATTAAAACCCCGAAAATATATTTTTATGACGTAGGCCTGGCTGCGTATCTCATGGGGATTGAAAACGTCCAAATGCTGCGAAACCACCCGCTGAGGGGAAATCTTTTTGAAAACATGCTGGTCATGGAATTGCTAAAGTCCCGGCACAACCAGGGGGAAAGGCTGAATCTGTTCTTTTACCGCGACCGCACGGGCAATGAGATCGACCTGGTGGCGGAAAAAGCCCGGTCCCTGCTGCCTATCGAGATCAAGGCTGCGGAAACAGTCAACCTGGATTGGTTCAAGTCATTCAAGCATTTTAAATCCCTGTTCAAAGAGGCGGAACCGGGTGTGGTGCTGTACGGTGGGCAGGAAAAATCCACACTAAGCGGAGGCAGCTTTATGCCCTGGGACGACCAACACGTGGCTGGGTTGGTGTGATGGGGATATATTATGATTGTACAAATTGCAATGGGAGAGTGAACCATTGGCGGGGGTGTCTTACAGGGCCAGACCGCCACAGCATTCAATGGCGATTGTATGGAATGCATATGAAAGCGAGACAGGAAGCTGGAAATTGGATGTTCGTGAGTTGGGCAAATAGCAGGTGTTGATTTGCTCGTGTATGTACGAATAATTTGTTTTACAGATGTTATATCGCAACACAAATCCTGAAGATTGCATAGCCGCCCTGACCCGGCCCGGATAAGGGCTTCATGCAATGACCGGAAACAAATCATGGCGTATCACTGCGGACGGCCGGCCGGTCAATAGTTGCAAGTCGGAAGAATGAATATAATCCCCCTCATTGCTGTCCGAATGACGCAAATACTGCCGAAGGCGTCCTTGTTCTTCCCAATAATCCATCCGGTCAGGGCTGCCGAAGGCGTCCTTGTTCTTCCCAATAATCCATCCGGTCAGGGCTGCCGGAAACGTCCTTGTTCTTCCCAATAATCCATCCGGTCAGGGCTGCCGGAGGCGTCCTTGTTCTTCCCAATAATCTATCCGGTCAGGGCTGCCGGAGATATCTTTTTACCAAGGTGGCAGCGGAAAATAAAAGTCCACGGCTCTAACCTTTTTGGCGGACGTGCTCAATCCCTGCGGTTCGTGCACGCGTTCCCGCCCCACCTTGGTAAAAAGATATCTCCGGCAGTCTGGTTGCCTGCTGGCGCCCATATAGT
>JAFGIQ010000178.1 GCA_016929575.1 candidate division FCPU426 bacterium | reverse complement strand
TATCTTCACGATCCTGCGGGTCGGATCCTGGTTTTGCGCGCCCAGGATCAGATTGGGCGTGGTGCCGTTTTGCAGGAAATCGGCTGTCACCGGCTGGCCCGCGTTTTCCCAATCATACACAGCGTAAATCTGCTGGGTAAAGGTCTCGGTGATGTTGGAAATGGTCTCCAAATCCGAAGACACGATGGATTCAATGACAAATTCATAGTACTGGCCGGACTCCACATCCTTGAGCAGCAACTCCCTTACTTCCGGCGTGTCCAGGTTGTAAATCATTATTCCGCCTTCGGCGTAGGAAGGCGTAATCCTGATCCAGTTGACCTCGCTGCCGGCGCGGCCGGCCATGTTTTTGGACACTTTCAAAATCAGGTTGGAGCTGGCATTGGGGGTGCGGGAATCCACCTTCACGACCAGATAGCGCGGCAGGTTTTGCAGCCGCAGCCTGCGGCTGATGAATCCGTATTCTGAAATTTGCATGCTCGTATCCAGGACCCCGTCTCCAGCCTGCTGGTCCGTGAACCACTCGTCGGGGTTGATGGGCACGACCATGGTCTGGCGCTCAAGCTGTCCGGCTTTGGTTTTGGCTGTCAGGTGCGCCTGCACGCGGGTGATTTTAAAATCAAAACGGGCCTGCGCCTGCTCGTTTTGGTGCTCGCTGAACTGGTCCTTGACTCCAAATGCGAGGGTAAAGCTTTGCTTGCCGGTCAGGCCGTACTCCCTGAGCACATCGGCAATATTGATATTCACGCGGCTGCCCTGGCCGTCATAGACCAGATAAACATAGCCGTTGGGCAGGCTGGGATGATAAATGGTGATATAGTACAGGCGCGTGTTTTCCGTGATGTCAACGTTCAACCATACATTATCATTGTCCAGATCAACATTGATTTCTTCCTGCAGCCTGGCGCCAGCTTCATTGGTCCCTGCTCCGCCGAGGCCTTTGACCAGCAATCCATCCTTCTTTTCGTCCCAGCTGACATTGGCATTTTGCGCCTGCCATTGATTGGCCGCAGAATAGTCATTGTCAGTGGCCAACTCTTCGGCCGGATTTTGGCGGTCATCCGCATACACCTGCATGGTCCGGTTTTGGCCGCGGGTCCGGGTCCAGGCCTGCCCGATGCCGGCAAAAGCAGCGGACTGCCGGCCGGCGGTCAGCGTGCCGGCCGAAATATAGCCGCCGCTGATGTCCTGGTCCTCAAAAATAGTCCGTCCGATCCGCTGCACATATTCTTCGCCGGACGGGAAGGAGCCCACCATCAGGAAGCAGTTCAGGTTGTACTGCAAGAGCAGGTTTTTCAGGCTTTCGATCTGGGCGCCGACCGCCTCCTGCGCGCTGTCGACCTGGAAGGAAATGCCGTCCACCTTGTCCAGCATGGCCGGCCGCAGCAGCACGTCGTGGAAAACATCCGCATTGTCGAGCTGCAGCATGAGCAGATGCTGCTCGCCGTCCATCTGCTTGAAATACGGAATCATCACTCCCAGCCAGCCCACCATGGCTTCGCGCAACTCGTCGCGCTGCCAATTCAGCTGGGTGGTGTTGCGCAGCATTTCGTCCGGCTGGTCGGTCAGGCTGTAGATAATATTGGGGTGGTCGCGCAGCCGGTCCACAATGGCCAGCAGGTGCTGCTTGGGATCATGCATGTCGTTTTCCAAGTCGGTCTGGAAATCCCGGTAATCGCCGAACAAAGTGATGTTGACGACTATGTTCCTGGCCCGGGCCAGCTCAACCAGGGTCTCCAGTTTTTCCAGGTACGTTTTATTGACATCCGCAGCGCCGAAGACCCCGTAGGGAACCTGGATCTTGATGGAATTGGCTCCCTGGCTGTCCACGAACTGGAGCAGTTGTTCCATGGATGCAGGCGTGGCATTGTCCCACCATTCTGCCCTGGCCGTGTCGATATTCAGGCCCCAGAGCTTGACCACATTGCCCTGGGCGTCGGTAATCTGGCCGTACCCTTGGGAAGGTGCTCCCCGCACCTGGTACGCGCCCTGTCCGCCCAGATTGATGATCTGGGTTTGGGGCATTTGGTAGTTAAAGAAGGTTTGCAGGCCTCCGGTGCCGCTCATTTGCAGCCAGGTGCCGTCGGCATTCGAGACTTCCTGGGCATTCACGCCCATGTTAAGGCCCTGCTGGTTGTTGTACCTGGGGAAGGTGTCGCGCCAGGGGCCGATATCAATGCCTTTATCAGGATATACAATGCCCAAAGAAGTGCTCCAATTCATCACATTGGCGCCGTCTTGCAGCAGGGCTTGAATTTCAGCAGGGCATTGGGCGGGCGTCAGGATCTCAATGCCGCGGATGTGCGCGCCCCGGCCTTCCACTGCGGACGAGTGGCCGGTGGGCGCGTTGAAATACGGGGATTCAGGATCCAGTTCCAGGATGTCAGGGGACTCCTCCCACTGGCCGGTGATGCCGATATCCATGCGTACGGTTCCTTGCACCGCCTTCAATTCCGCTTCGCTTAAAATGATATAATACGTGCTGGGAGAAGGAATATCCCAGGTGGCCAAAGATTGGGTTGTCCGGACAAGCGGGGTCGAGGCCTGGAGCCTGCCGTTTTGCTCGTGGAGAGGCTTGATCAGCTGGTCCGCCGCCTGGCGGGCCATTGCTTCAGCCTTTTCCGCGGTGTGGTAGAGTATGTAGCGGTCATAAGCATTCTGATAGTATGCATGCCACTGTTTATACTCATCATTGATGATCTGCTGGTTGCTGTCCGGATCGATTTTAAAGAACAGCTGGGAATTGGGAGAAATGCTGTCCACTTGAATGGCAATAATATAATACCCCTCCGGAATGACCATTTTGCGGCTGATATACGCCTGGTTTAAGCGGGTGTCCCCTCGGATGGTCAATCCTTCGGCATCCGCCTTAAAAGTGGCGCCGCCGAAGGTTTCCCACTGCCACACGCTCACATCCTGGCCCGGCTGATACAGCATGCTGGGATCCGAGTAATCGCCGGCCAAAGGCACGCTTAAGCGGCCGCTTTCAGGGTTTGACACCGCCTTGGGATCAAAGGGAAGAATTTCGTGCGCAGGGTTCAAAACATAATAATCGGCGGCCAGCCGGTCTGCCTCGGCGCGCGCGCTCTGTTCGGCGCGCGCTTTTTCCTCGGGCGTCTTTGCATCCTTGCCAAACCGCTGCAGCGCGGCCTGGTAATTCGCCTGCCACATGTCCCGGGCCTCTTCGGCCGTGAGCACAGGCAGCCTGCCCTCTTCATAGGCGGCAATTAGGTTGCGCGCAATGCTGTTGTTTAAGCTCTTGTCCTCGCCCATGCGGTTGCGGTAGAACAGCGTATACATGTAACGGGCCACGGACATTTCGTCCCAGCCGGGCAGGCTGCACCACTGGTCGGCCAGCTCCCGGTTGAACAGCTTGTAGGGACTGTACGCCTCCAAAATCATCTGATCCGACATGGCCGGATTTTTCTCCCAGAAACGGATCGACAGGTCCTCTGTGCGCGAAACATTATCCGCACGGTACTCGTTCAGGACAAAAGCCGGCACCGTGGTCAAATCCGGGTAGTTTGGAATCTCCGCTTTTCTGAATTCCATGGCCTGCCGGGTCAGGCGGGTGTGCTCGTCCACCATGAAGAAAAACCTGTTCAATGTGACCTGGTTGCTTTCATACGCCACGAACAGCTCGGAGTGCCGGATGGGCGCCGGGGTGATAAAGCCCCGCAGGAAATTAAACTGGTCCGCGATCCACTCCAGCCCCCGGATGAAGGCGTTCTTGCCTTCGGTGGAAATGCCTTCATACTCGCCCTTTTCATAGCGCTCGTAACCGGCCATATAATCCGCCAGCGGGCTCTGGCCTCCGGCCACAGGCTCCCTCCTGATGAAGAACGACTCGGGCCCGTACCAATTCTGGCGGTCCTGGCACATGGCCGTAAGCATGTTCTCCATGTCTTGCATGGTGTTGATGCCGTATTTTTTCAAATACCCGCCCGCGACCAGCCGCTGCAGGACAAACTCGTAATTCTCCTCGTAAATGACCCCGCGCGTCCACATGGCGTCGAGATTGAAGGTCAGTTCGAACAGTTCCTCGGGGGAGGCAAACCCGTAATCCCGCAGCACGCCCTGGTAATGCAGGAAAATAATCAGGGCCGCGTCTTTGGCCGGTCTTTCAGCCTCATAGAATTCACGCTGGTCCATCTGGGTCAGCGCCAGGATGTCTTCGGCCTTGAGATTATACTGGGATAATACGCCGCGCACATCCAGGCCGGCCAGGATCTCGGGCCAGTTTTGTTCCTGGAAAACGTCCCAGTAGTCGCCGATGTGCTCGTTGACAAAATCCATCTCATGGAAAGGCAGCAGCCGCTCGTCCCGCTTGGCCTGCAAATAAGCCGGATGGCGCGTGTGCATAAAACTATAGAGCACTTCCGGGGTCCAGTACTTGGAGAAGAAGTATTTGGTCCAGGGCAGGAGCGTATCGCCGTTCATGCCCGTGTCCTCCCGGATGATCCTTTCAAATTCGGCATAGGTGAGGGGCTGATAGCCGTCCTGCACCATTAAATGATTCAATTCCAGCAGAATGGCGCGCATATCCACCTTTTGGTCCGCGCGCTCCACACACCGCCCCACCACGCTGGAGCCGCTTCCCACCGCCAAAGTGGCCTGTAATTCATGCTGAAGCCGGTCGCCGGGATAGAAATTAAAGATCTGCCACAGATACATGGTCCGCAAATATTCCAGCTCCCTGGCCGAATACCTGCTTAAGATGTCCTGCTGGTATTGCTCCCACAGATCGTGGTCCTCCAGCAGTTTAATTTTATCCTCAGGGGTGATGGTTCCGGCGGTCAATTGCTTGAGCAGGATAATATCCCCGTCCGAGAGCCGGCCGTCGGCCTGCAGGGCATTGAGCTGCTCCACCAGCGCATTCATTTCGTCCGGGAAAGCCCAGGTCTGCGTGAGCAGGTTGTCAAACCCCGCGGGCGAGAGCCCGAGAATATCCAGGAATGCGGTCAATTCGATGCTGTTTGGCGGCAGCGAGCGCTCCTCCGCCGGCACATTGCGGAAATCGACCACCCTGGCGGTCTGATTAAACCCGGCCACCACCGGCCCGCGCATCTGGTTGCCCGAAAGCCCGGTCTCAAATTCAAAATCCCCCTGCTGCGACACCAAGAAGTACTGGTATTCCGTCTCAAAGGTCTCCGGATTGAAGACCATTTCGTCGGGCACAATGAAGTTCCAGTAATAGCGCCCGTCCCAGCCGTCCGCGGCAAAACCCGCCCAGCGCACGCGTACTTTGTATTCCAGCGCATCCAGGGTCCAGCGGGGATCATCCAGGACGTGCTGCGCGTCCCAGGCATTGATCTGGATGGGATTCTGGAAGCGGGCGATTTCACTCTGCCGCCGGAGATACCAGTTGTAGCGGGCCAGTTCTGTCACTTGGGGGTTGGAGGGGTCATACCCGTAATACAAATCCTGGAGGGTGCCCAAAAGGAAAGTGAAGCTGATGTTCCAGTCTTCACAGACCGCGCGCACAGCCTGGATGTCCCTGAGGTCCAGATTGGCAATGGCCTGGTATACGCCTGTGTGTTCGGATTCCAGCCGGACATTTTGCAGGGTTCCGTAGGCTCTGGCCATGTCCGGGGTCGTGGCTATAGTGACTTTGATCCTGTCCACATCCTCCAGGCGGTACCCGGCTTTCTCAATCTCCATGATCAGGTCTGTCTCCGAATAGCCGTCGGTCTTCCAGGGCCTGACCGTGACTTCCACTTCCCGGCCGTCCTGCAGGCGCAGCAGGAGCACGATGTCCAAAGTTCCCTGGCGGCCCTTGTACGCCTCTGTATACTCATAGCGCAGGAAGCGCGTGTTCATAAGCTGCCCGCTGCTCACCTCCCAGCTGATGCCCGAGGTTTCCATGGACCCTTCGCATTCCAAAGCCACGTTGTTGCTGGGGACGCCCAAATTGCTGTAAAAACCGGGGGTGGTGCTGTCAACAGGGCGCGCGTTGAAGCTCTGGTCAAGCACAATGACTGTGCCAAAAGTTTCGCCCGCAGCTGCTGTCAATGCGTACACTGTGGTGGGATAATCCTTCACCAGCACGGCATTCTCGGGGTACGCCTGCGCCTGGTTGGTGGTTTGGCTCACCAGGTGCGAGGACAGGTAGGCGGGTATTTCGCCTGCCTCCAGTTTAATGGGCGTAAACATGTCCCGCAGGAATCCGCTCAGGCGCGCGTAGAGATCCTGCACCAGCGCGCCCAGGCGGCCAATGGGCCTGTCCTGCACGGCCTGGGTGAGGGCGGCCTGGGGCTGGCCTGTTTCATTGGTCAGGGAGCCTGAGGCAGCGTAATCCACGTTATGCTGCTGTCTGGGAACAGTGCTGGTGTAGTAAATTAAAAGATCCATGGCCTGCTGCAGGCTGGGAATGCGCAGGGTGGAACCGACCTGTATCTCCGGAGTCACATGCGACAGGGTTTCATTATACACATATCCCGGCAGGCGCGGAGACTGTCCCAGCCAGGTCAGCACGCTTAAGGCCCCGGCCAGGCCATACCAAAAGACGCGGTTGAAAGCCCTGGAGCGCCAGGCAGGATCATCAGGCACCTCGGCATTCCTGGCCCTTTCCTCGGAAGCTCTCCAGGAATCAGGCCGCTGCGCGGTAATTTTTTTCACCGCCTTTTTATCCCTGAAGACCCAGAACATGCCGGCAATCATGAGTATCAGCAGCCCTGTGCTCAGGGCAAAGAACAGGGGCACGGCTGAGGCGCTGGTCAGGAAAACCCAGATGGAGACAATAAAGGTGGCGGTCATAATGATGGTGGTCAGGGCGCGGGCCTTGGATTTGCCCAAAACGCCGGTTTCGCCGGCAGCAGTCAGGCCGGCCATGGTTAAAATGACGAACACAATGCCGGCAGTCAGATTGGTCATCGGGAAATTCTGGGCTGACCAGGCCACTGCGGTTAAAAGGAACCCGAAGAAAAACAGGTAGCTGAATTTAAAGATCCAACTGCCGAAATCATAGATCAGCTTCCAGATTCTGCCGGCCGGGGTTTTATCCTGATATTGTGCGATGTAGTTTCTGAAGCTCCCGTAGGCCGCCTTGACCGCGGCCGCCGCTGTTTTCAGCACCCAGATGGAAAGCAGCAGCGAGAGGGTGGGCATGATCAACTGCCAATGCCACAGCGCGAGAATGCCCAGGCCGACGACGCTTCCCACCATGGCCAGGCGCCAGCGGTTTTGCGCGGCTTGGCGCTTGTTCACTCCCAGGATATTGAAGTGCTTGAACAATACATAAACCAAAAGGATGGTCGCCAGGGCATAGAAAGCATGCATGGGCTCCAGGTTTAGTACGACCACCACTTTGTCGACAACCCAAACAACCGCAGTCTGAATCGTGGTAAAGAACAACACGATAACATCAATCACCGGCTGCGGCAGCCAGGTGATCAGCCAGCGCCAGAGCAGGACGGTGATGGGAAGCGGCAGCAGGTAAATCACGGAGCGGATGATGGCCACGAACCAGTCTTTGACCAGCATGACCGGTATTTTCAGGCGCTCGGGCATTTTCTGCACCACTCCTTGGTTGAAGGGGGCGGAAATGAATATGCCGAGAATCATGGTTTCCAGGGTGCGGACCAGGCCGATCAGCGGCGACAGGGCGGTGACAATCACAGCCCCGGTCTTGTTCAGGCTGAGCCCGCCCATGTAGGCCAGGGTGGGCACCATGCCATAGCCCATCTGCGCCCCGGTCTTTAAGGTTTTATACCTGAATATCCGCTCAATCAGGATTTCCATGACAAACGTTCCCAGGGGCGCGAGGATCAGGATGATGGCCACCGAGCTGACGGTTTGGTAGGGATTAAAAGCCGCGGCTGCGCCGATTTTCACGGTACTGGTGATCAATTGGCCCAGGGTGTCTTGCATGGCTGTAATCAGGGCGAAGATAATGGCGTTTGCAAAGAGCATGCCGGTCACGGGTATTTTAAAGCGGATCAAATAGTCGGCGGTGAATTTGGTATAATCAATCAGCGCCTCCTTGACGGGAACGAGCACTTTTTGCTTGATCGGCAGCCAGATGTTGGCCCGGAGCCAGTCCCCCAGCGGCACAAAATAATGCTCCCAGACACTCTTTACCGTATCCTTTATCCAGCGCCAGGCGTTTACAATCCAGTTCTTGACTTTCTTCACAAATTCAACAATTTTAGCAACCGCCTGTTTGATCCAACGGATCACTTTCTGCACCCAGGTTACGCGCAGGATGGAAGCAACAAAGTCCTGCACGACTTTCATCAACCAGGGGATGAATCTCTTTAGCACATCAATGATGAAATCCTTCACCGCTCTCAGGATCGGGATGAGGGCCCAGACAAAATCCTTGATGAATTCCTGATAGATTTTGACCGGCAGGGTCACAGGCAAGACGAGGGCCATTTGTTTCACCACGTGCCCGATTTCGTGCAGGGTCATGCGGCCGAATCCATGCGGATCCAGGGCCAGATCAGCCACAATGCGGCCCAGGGGATCGCTTTTCCAGATCCATTGCATCCAGCGCTGGTTCCTGGGAAGGTTTTTGTCAAGCATTCCCGCAACGAACTTCATCATATCGCGCGCAACAGTGCTTGGCAGGGCCTGCCTGGTTTGCAGGGCCCGGTTCAAAAGGGATGCCTCGGTAAGCGCGCGTTTGCCGGCCGGTGTTTCAAAAAAGGCGAAATAACTTTCAAAATCCCTGGCCACTTCTAGAATGGTCTCAGGAACATACTTGCCGCTTTTAGCCTTTGCACTCTCCGCCTTCGCTGCCCGGGCTTGGCCTGCAGCCGGCAGTTGTGGCTGCGGCTGCCTGGCAGCCAGCCTGGCCAGCACTCCCAACACAAACGCCAGACCAATTCCAGCCAGTCCCAAAGTGGCGGCCAGAGGGGCTATCCCCACGGCTGCCAGAATATAAGCGCCTGCCAGACCCGCAAGACCGGCCCAGCCCAGCGCAGTGTCAGCCATGGTGTGCCGTGCTTTCAGCCACTTGCCCCAAACTCCCAGGGCCACTGCCAAGCCGACTCCAGCCAGCCCCAGCGAGGCGGCCACAGGAACCATCCCCAACGCTGCCAGGGTAATGCCGCCTGCCAGAGTGAGAAGAGCGGCTATTCCCAGCACAGCTTCAGCTGCCGCAGGCTGCACGCTCAGCCACTTGCCCAAGATTGCCAGGCCCAGCACCAGGCCAACCCCAGCCACTCCCAATGAGACAGCCAAAGGCACTGCGCCCAGGACCGCCAGGGTGATGCCGCCTGCCAGGCCCAACAGCCCAACCACTCCCAGCACCACATCAACCGCCTTGATTTTCTGCTGTGCTTCTGGGCCTGGCGCGGCAGGCGCGGTTTCTTCCGCAGCCGGCGGCCCGGTTTCCTTGGGCGGAGCCTTGTCTTGCTCGCGCTCGGAATATAAATCCATCAGGAATTGCTCCTGCATGGCCTCGCGGGCTGCAGGCGAGGTAATGCAGTCAATCAGGGCCAAGAGATCCGTGGTATATTTTTGGGCCTGCACATCCTCCGGATCATCGGAAAACACATGTGTGCCCAGCAGGGTGACCTTGCCGCCCAGCTCCTGGTTGATTTTAATGGCAGCCTGCTTTAGCTTGAGTCTTCCCTGCTGGCTTTCAGACAGCTTGAAAATCTCCCGCCTGATCTGGATTAAATCCACATTGTCGCCTTTGCCCAGGTAGAAACGCTGTTTGAAAAGCCTGAACACCTGCTCATGGGTAATCTCGGCGCTTTTGCCCGCAAAAAACGTCCCGTTCATCTGTTGGGCAAACAATTCCATGCCATTGTCGCGCATGCGCCGGATGTCCTCGCGCATGGTTGATTCATACCCGCCCATGAAAAAGAAGCGCAGGCCTTCGCCCAGATGCACGCGGTAATTGTCCGGCACGGAGAGCAAGGCCATGGCCGGAGTGCTGCCAAAATTGCCCAATTGTCCGGGCCTGCCCGTGCCCGAGGTGTGGGCCATGTTCTGAACCGAGGGCTTGCCTTTGATCACGCCCTGGTAGGTGGCCAGGTCTTCTTCAGGCACCCGGCCGGTATAAATAATATTGCTGTACATCAGCCCCATGATGCACTTGGCAGCCGCCTCGCCGCTGAATTTGTCGCCCTTAAACACGGGGCTGGGATGATCATCGCCCGTATAATGAATCTGGGGCAAAGCCGAGGGCAATGCCTCTTCCACTGCCCGGGCAAGCTCTTTTTCCAGTTCCTGGCCGGCCTTCAGTTGTGACTTGATCTCAGGCTCCAGCTGCCGGCGCAGCTCGGCTTTTTTCCTTTCCACGATCCGCGCCAGGGCGGGATACAAAACATCATTGAATTTATAGCTGCCCAATTTTCCAAAGGTCATGAAGATCCATTGGTCCATCGACAC
>JAFGIQ010000177.1 GCA_016929575.1 candidate division FCPU426 bacterium | reverse complement strand
TAGTTAGCCTACGTTGAGGGTGTAACCCTCCGTGGCTACTTGCATAACCACGATAACGCAGGTTGCCAGCCATTTCCATAATAACTACATTACGCGCATATTGGCGGAGAGGTCTTTTTGCCAAGGTGGCAGCGGAAAAGAAAAGTCCACGGCTGCAACCATTTTGGCGGACGTGCTCAATTCCTGCGGCTCGTGCACGCGTTCCCGTCCCACCTTGGCAAAAAGACCTCTCCGCCAGCCATGACTGGATAGATTATTCGGAAGAAAAAGGACGCCTCCGGCAGGTTGGATGCTCACCGGTGCCGGTTATTGATAGGTACACGCTTTTCACAATCGGAGTTTTGATACTTATGAAGCGAGGTGGGAAGAAGATGGATTACTTCATTATTATAGTCATTATCGGCAGTTTAATTCTAGTGCATGAATTGGGGCATTATGCGGCCGGCCGGCTGCTGAAAATACCCATGGCGGTTTTTTCGGTTGGATTCGGGCCTGCGCTGTTATCCTGGCGGGCGGGGGAGACGGAATACAGGCTATCCTGGTTTCCGCTGGGGGGGTATGTGCTGCCCGCCATTGCCACGGAAGCGGATTATAATAACATCCCGGTTTGGCGGCGCGTCCTTTTTTCCATGGGGGGTCCGGCAGCGAATTGGTTTCTGGCATTGGTTTTTTTTGCCGCCTGGAACAGCCTGTATAAGGGCGGCGGATGGATATATTTATTGGCAGAACCCTGGCGGCAGACGCTGGCGCAGACACTGCAGATTGCATCCGCCGTGCCCGCGCTTTTTCACTCCCCGGGCAGCCTGAGCGGAGTAGTCGGCATTGTTGCCCAGGGGACGGTTTTCATTGGCAGGGACCTGGGCCAGGCATTGAGGTTCGCCATCATCATAAGCCTGAACCTGTGCGTATTGAATCTGCTGCCCATACCGGGATTGGACGGCGGAAAAATAGTTTTATCCTTGCTGGAAAAAATTCAACCCGCGGCAATCCGCTGGCAGGCGTCTTTGACCCTGGCAGGCATGCTCTTGCTGCTGGGGCTTATGCTTTACGTGACCTTCCTGGACCTGCAGCGGTTGCTCAGCTAGCGAGCCATTCCGCACATCAAATGTCCAACAGCGGAAAATAGGGCTGGCCACGCAAGCCCCGGTTCACAAACAGGCAAATTGGGGAATGGGCGATCCATGAATGGTCTGGATGGTGGATTGGGCCACCTCCAGCAGCCAGTAAAAGGGCTGGGCGCCGGAACGGCAGCCGAAAATGGTGGAAGGCGCGCTTAAGGCCATCGGTCCTTTTGCGGGTTGCAATTGGTAGCCAAAGTGCTGATGCCCGCACATGACGATCTGGAACTTCAATTTGTTCAGACGGGAGAAGATTTTTTTGGCATTGCGCAGCCGCATGCCGGGCAGATAGGAGGTCAAGCCGTTTTTGGAAATAGGGTGATGCATGCAGGCCAAACGCCCGGCTTTGGGATCACACAGCGCCAATTGCGCGGACAGCTTGTCCACTTGCTCCAGCGGAATCCACCCCGAAGCGCTGAAGGGAATGCGCGAAGGATGGCAGCTGTCCAGGCAGGCCAGGACAATCCCCTCGCCCAGATTGACCACCAATTGTTGCGGATCCGTAAAACCAATGCTGTTCTGGAACCGCCGCCAAAGGGTCTTTTTTTCCAGGGAGGATTTTACAAACGGGGGGGAGTTCCACACCGCCGGGCTGGGATAAATGTCATGGTTGCCCGGAATGCACACCAGGCGTTTATTGGCAATAAAAGGCTCAAATCCCAGCCGGATCAGACCATAGCCTTCGCCGTCATCCGTAAGATCCCCGGTGATAACCAGCCAGTCGGGCCGCTGCCGCCGCAGCACATGCGCCAGCACGCAAAATCGGAGGTTGCCGTTTTCCGGATCGAGACGAAGCAGGTTGACAGCCTCTTTATAATCGGGAAAATCCTGCAGCAGGCGGTCGGAGGAGCAGTTTATCCGGAGGTCCCAGAGCCGCTGCAAGTGGTCAAGCGCCGTGCGTTTGGAGCGGCCGCCTTTGATTTTGACGGTTTTATGGACACAGTTGTTTACATCCACCAAACGGTAGGCGTCATACAGCCTGGCCCGCCGGTGCGCTTTGCGAAAATCAATTCTCCAGCCGTTTTTTTCCTTGTAGGGCAGCCAGCCCGTGCCAGCAGCCAGCCGGTTGCGGCCATGGTGCAGATCGGTCATGCGAATGCCGAAGCGTGCAATATGCAGGTCAGAGAGGTGAGCGATTATCATGTTGCTAGCACAAGTTCCTTATGTGTGGTGCATATAAGTATACCAGAATTATCGGTAAAAAGCACTTGCAGGCGGAATTCTTTTTAGGACAAAAAATAAAAAGGGCGTATTTGAAGGAAAATCAGGAAAATAAAAAACCGCATCAAAGCCGCGGCGGCCAGGACAAGACAATTGCTTGACAGAAGCGCCAAAGAGGTGCTATTTTTTTCATAGTACTGGTAGCGGTGTTTTGTCATTTTAACTGCCTGTAGGCACCTATTGCTCAAAGGAGGGTAAGAATGCTTAAAACCGTCAAAGTCCCCAAGCCTTTTGAACCCCTGTTTGAAAAAGCCGATCAATACGTGTCCAGTTTGTTTAAAGAGTATGTGCAAAACCCGGAAAAAGGCACGATACACATCGGCGGCGGGCGCTATATTCTCATGCGGGGCGAAAGCCTGTTTGTGGCCCTGTTTGACCAGCTGGAATCGGCCTTTGGCGAAGAACAGGCGCAGGAGTTTATTTACAACATGGCGCGCGTGATCGGCAAGTCGGATTCAAAGGCTTTTTCGGAAAACCGGCACTTGACAGATCCCAATGAAAAGCTGTCCACCGGCCCGGTTCATTTTTCCTACACGGGGTGGGCGTTTGTGGACATCTACCCTTCTTCCCGGCCGTCGCCG
>JAFGIQ010000014.1 GCA_016929575.1 candidate division FCPU426 bacterium | reverse complement strand
GTCCCCGGTTCCAAGGCTGGAGAGTATTCCGTGCACATATCAACTGCCGCCTTACAGGTGGGTGAACAACTGGAATTATGCATTGAGGTCTTGGCCTATGGCGGGGAAGGCATTGCCAGGCATAAGGGGCTGGTGGTTTTTATTGCCGGGGGACTGCCCGGAGAGCGCGTGCAGGTACGGATAACGCACGTCAAGAAACGTTTTGCCCGCGGTGAAATGGTAAAAATCATCAAGGCTTCCGCCAACCGCATAGGGCCGATCTGTGCGCTGGCCGGGGAATGCGGCGGCTGCACCTGGTGGAATCTTGCTTATCCCGCCCAACTGCAGGCCAAACAAAAATTTGTTGAAAATGCGCTGTCCCACATCGGCCGCCTGAAAAATGTCGGCGTGTTGAGCCCCATCCAATCCTCCCCGCAGCTTGCCTACCGGCACAAGATACAGATACCCATACAAGGGGGGGAAAACGGGTTGACGGCCGGATTTTTCAGGCACCAAAGCCATTGTGTAATACCGCTGGATCATTGTCCGATTCAACCTCCTGTCGGCAACCGTATTTTCAAGCAGGTAATGCAGTTGTGCCGGGAAATGGGATACACCGGCTATAGGGAGAAGACGGGCGAAGGCCTCCTGCGTAATTTGCTTATACGTATCGGCGCCAATACCAACGAGGTTCTTGCAGTCCTGGTGACAGCCCGGGAAGAATTTCCCCGGGCGCAGGTTTTTGCCGACGCCTTGCGCAAACAGGTGCCGGAATTGGTCGGCATTGTGCAAAACATCCAGCCGCAGCCTACCAATGTTATTTTAGGTTCTCACGCCAAGGTGCTGTCCGGGCGCCCCTATTTGTATGAAGAAATAGGCGGAATACGCTACCGGGTATCTGCGGAATCGTTTTTTCAAATCAACCCCTTCCAATTGCCCCGCCTGCTTGAAGCGGTCATGAAAGCGGCTGAACCAAGACGGGGGGATACAGTCATAGACTTGTTTTGCGGAGTTGGCTTTTTGACTTTACACCTGGCGAGGCAGGTCCGGCGCATCTTCGGGGTGGAATATGTCGGCAAAGCTGTTGCGGACGCGGAATACAACAAACATCTAAACAACCTGGGCAATGTCGATTTTTACACGGGAGAAGCGGCTCAGGCCTTGTCTGATCTGGTGAACCGGGGGATACGGCCGGATCTGATTATTCTTGACCCGCCGCGCAAGGGATGCGAGGCCGGGTTGTTAAAAACCATCGCCCACAGCAGGCCGAAAAAAGTGGTGTACGTTTCCTGTAATCCCATTACCTTGGCCAGGGATCTGGGTGTTTTAAGCAGCAAAGGGTATCACATCGGGCAAGTGCAGCCAATTGATTTGTTTCCCTATACCTATCATATCGAAAGCGTCGTCCGTTTGCTGCGGAATACATGATGTCAGGCGGGTTTCTGCCAATGCTGGCACAGACAAAAATGACTTGGTGCCATGGTGCGCCGCCAACCGCATATGCGTTGTTAGGGACAACCACGCCGGACCAGGATGGGAGCATGGCATGCAGAAAAAAATACTGCTGATCGACGGCACGGCGCAACTGTATCGCTCCTTCTATGCCATCAAGCCGCTGACGGATCCCCGGGGCCGGATGGTAAATTCCGTGTACGGGTTTGCCCTCACACTGCTGAAGTTGTTGGAAAAGATAAAACCAACCCATGCGGCTGTGATGTTTGACCGCCCGGAACCGACACACCGCCACGAAATATTCCCTGAGTACAAAGCCAAACGCGAAATGATTCCCGAGGACCTGCAGTCCCAGATCCCTTTGGTAAAAAATCTGGTCAAAGCCTTTCACCTGCCAATCTATGAAAAACCCGGCTGGGAGGCGGATGATTTGATCGGCACTGTGGCCAAAAAAGCGGCAAAGGAAGACACGGAGGTATTCATATTCAGCAACGACAAGGATCTGTTCCAGCTGGTTGCCAAGAACACTAAAATGGTGCGGGCTGTGCGCGGCGGGAAGGGGGAGTACGAACTGCTGGATCCGCCGGCGGTGAAACGGGTTTTTGGCGTGCAACCGCAACAGGTGGCGGATGTTCTGGCCTTGATGGGAGACGCTGCGGACAATATTCCCGGCGTACCGGGAATCGGAGTAAAAACCGCAACAGCCTTGATACAAAACTTCGGCTCATTGAAAGCACTGTATGCCGCATTGCCGCAGGTGGAACAGGACAAAGTGCGCGAAAAACTGGCAGCATATGGCGAGCAGGCGCAACAGTCGCGGAATTTAATCGTCATTGAAACAGAAGTTCCGATCACATTCGATTGGGAAGCCTGCCGGGTAGAACCGGAGATTCCGGCTTCCGCCTACGCGTTGATGGCTGAATTTGGATTCAAGCGTCTTTTGCTGCAACAGCATGTTCAAGCAGGGCAAACGGCATCGGCATGGGTGCAAGGACTTGCTTCTTCTTCCGATATTGACGCCATCGTGCGGGAAGCACAGGCCGGCAGAAAAATAGGCGTGGAATGCACACCCCAAGGGCTTGCTTTGGCCGCCACCACCCAAACCGCGGTCCTCATGCCATTTGGCAACGGAGGATTAAAAGCGTTGCTCAGCCAAGGGGGCGCGTGGGTGGGGTTGTTCACTGATCCGGAAGTAACAAAAATCAGTTATGACCTCAAACCCGTGGTCCGCGCCCTGCGCTGTTTGGATCGAAGCCTGCAGGGGAAATACGAAGATCTGCACCTGGTCGCTCATTTTTTGGACCTCCCCTCTAACCGCCCGGGTGATTTTATCACCCGCCTGCTAGGGGGGCCGCCGCCGGAAAACCAACCTGAGTTGCTGGCTTGCGCTTTACTGATGGTCCAGCCCGCTTTATATCAACGCTTGCAGGAAGCGGAAATGGTCGACGTATATCAAAAACTGGAGCTTCCCTTATTGTCTGTGTTGGCAGACATGGAAGCCGCGGGCATAGCGGTCGATGCCGAGGCATTGCATGCCATGGCCAAGCGCATCGAAGGCGAACTGGAGGCCCTGGACCGGGAAATACAGGAAAGTGCAGGTCTGCAATTCAATATTCGATCCACCCAGCAATTGGCAGAAGTCCTGTTTGACCGTTTGCAGTTGTCGCCGGGGAGGAAGACCAAGACCGGGCGTTCTACCAGCATGGAAGTTCTGGAAACCCTGGCCCAGGTCCATCCCTTGCCGGAAAAAATCCTGGAATACAGACAGCTGCAGAAATTGAAATCAACCTATTTGGATGTCTTGCCGCAATTGATCAGCCCGGAAGATCAGCGGGTGCATACGACTTTCCATCAGGTGGGGGCGGTTACAGGACGGCTTTCTTCCTCCGATCCCAATTTGCAAAACATCCCCATCAGAACGCAGCGCGGGCGCGAATTGCGCAGGATGATCATTCCCGGACAAAAAAGTTACCAGCTGCTCTCCGCAGATTATTCGCAGATCGAACTTAGGCTGCTGGCGCATTTTTCTGGAGACAAAAGCATGCTGGCGGATTTTACCGCCGACGCGGACATTCACAGCGCGACCGCCGCGGAGATTTTCAATGTCTCCCGGGACCAGGTGACGCCGGATATGCGGCGGCAGGCGAAAACCTGCAATTTTGGCATTGCCTACGGTGTCAGCCCTTTTGGCTTGGCCAAACAGCTGAGAGTGTCCGCCTATAGGGCCAAGGAATTCATCGACGGATTTTTCAAACGGTATCCCGGCGTGCGGAGTTACCTGGACCAGCTGGTGGCAGAGGCACGCGCCAAGGGATATGTCAGTACTTTTTTGGGACGCAGGCGGTATCTTCCTGACTTGCATTCGGCCAACCGCGTGCTGCGCGAAGCAGCGGAGCGGATGGCCATCAATACGCCGATACAGGGATCGGCGGCGGATATGATCAAACGGGCAATGGTGGATATTGACCGCGAGCTGGAAAAAGGCGGCTGGAAGTCCCGCATGATCCTGCAGGTTCATGACGAACTTCTTTTTGAAGGGCCGCGTGAAGAAATGCAGGATTTGCAGAAAATGGCGGTAAAGCGCATGAGTCAAGTATTTGACTTAAAAATCCCTTTGAAAGTGGAATCGGCCTGGGGGAATGATTGGATGCAGGCGCATGCCTAGGATAAAGTCAGGGGGAAACAAGGGCGGATTTAAAAAGAGACAATTTTCATCTTTTGTTTTTGCTTATTTGCCGTATTTTATTTAGAATATGAGTCAAAAGACACAGTAACCACCGGCTTGCGCCCGGGGTTACTGCAAAGGATTGCATACCCATGACCTCCTTTTTTATAAAACCTCGGGTGCCACTAAAGGAGGGAAAAGGGTGTTTGGCATGCCGCCGGGCTGGAATGGTTATAGGCCGGGATAGAAAAAAGTGGAGGCTGCTAGCCCCATCAGAATACGCGGGGAAAGCCGTGCAACAGCGAAAGGAGGGCAGAGGTGATGTTTTTCACTATGTGCGCCCAATCCCTCTTATCCTCTGGTACTGTACAAAAATCTGCAACAAGTGGTCCGGAGTCGGGGGGCTCCGGCGGGGTGGGGACAATCTTCCGATCGCGAGGAGACGGTGTGATACCAAACCGCATGCCATACGACCGTCTAGTGGTTTAGGTCAGGATTGAATATCGCCTGAAAACTCCATGGCCCCAAAAAAACGTGCACCTATTATCATTATAACCGGCGGAACAGGATCCGGCAAAAGTACCGTGGCGGCCGTATTTCGGAAACTCGGCGCCCGATTGATTGATGTTGATCGTTTCGCCCATCGCCTGCTCAAACCCGGCGGACAGTCCTGGCATGAGATTCTATGGGAATTCTGCGGAGTGAAGATGCGCAATGCCAAGCACCTCGGTTCGCACTATGCTCCGGAGGATTTTATCGATGCCCAGGGGCGCTCTTTGCCCGAGTTGCCCTGGGTTATTACGCCTGCGGGAACCATCAGACGGGATCTGCTGGGGGCGACCGTTTTTGCCAATGCCAAAGCCCTGGAAACCCTTAATAAAATTATGCATCCGCGCCTGCGCAAGGCACTGGATGCCAAGATTAAAATGCATCGCAAGTTAAGCACCAAGCCATTGGTCTTGGATATGGCGGTGTATCCTGCCAGACCTTTCCGCAGCATGGGAGACTTGGTGTTGTGGGTCAGGGCGCCGGGAGGATTGCGCGTGCAGCGCTTGGCTGACAGCAAAAGGCTGACCATGGAAGAGGCGAGTGCACGCGTTCATTTGCAATGGAAAGATGAGGAGTATAAAAAAGTCGCCGACGTCGTTTTGCCTAATCTGGGGTCGGATACGGATATTCAAAAGGGCGCCCAAGAACTCTGGCAGCGGTTATTGTCCCAGGCATCCGGGAGCAGATGATGCTTCACGCTTTTTATAAAAGACCTTCACTGCAATGGGCTTTGCTGGCGGTGCTGTTGCTGGCTTATCCCGCCTTGATCATACTGGTTAAAGCAACCGGGCGCATGGAATGGCTGACCTTGGCCTTGCTGCCGGCAGTGGCCGGCCTTTTGAGCTGTCGTTTGGCCATAGGCAACAGTTTAATGGTTTTTACCATCCTTTTCTTTTGGATTGCAGGTATTGCGGAAGAGGACGCCTCCGTGCGTTCAGCCATGTTGTTTCACATCCCCGTTTTGATACTGGCCAGTTTATTCGTGTTTCTCTATAGGCATCGCCTGCATGAACAAGAATTGGGTTGCGAAAAATTTTTTGCGGAACTGGAGGAGCGCCTCATCTTGATGCGCGAGCAGTATAAAACAGACCTGTTGGTCAATGTTTCGGATCAAAAAAAATTCCAGAAATACTCTCTTCTCCATCGCGTCTCACGCGTAATCGGTTCGCAGTTGCAGTTGGAGAAATTGGCGGATAAAATCATGAAGGAAGTGCGGGAGATAATCGGCGCCGAACGGGGGCGCTTTTTTTTGGCCATCGATTTTTCCGATAAAAGCGAGCCTTTAGTCAAAGGCCTCCCTGAGGACAAGGAAATCCGGGAAATCATGCATGACCAGTACGGAGCCTGGACCACCCTGCACCGGTCTACCCTGTTGGTTTCTGATACGAATGATGATTTTCGTTTCCAGGCGTTGGGGCCCAACACCATGATCCGCAGTGTCATGCTGGCGCCCCTGCAGATGGAAGGCAGGCTGCTAGGCGTACTGCGGGCCGAGAGTCCCTGGGCGGAAATCTTCACCAAAGACGATGTGCGCCTGTTCACCATTATTGCCGATTTGGCCAGCGTGGCGATCGAAAACGCACGTTTGTATCAATACGCCCAGGAACTGGCCATTACCGACGGTTTAACAGGGCTGTATTTACGGCGGTTTTTCAACCAAAGGCTTGAGGAGGAGCTCAGCCGCTACCGCGAGCACGGCACGCCATTTTCCCTGTGTCTGATGGACTTGGATCATTTCAAACGCGTCAACGACCGCATGGGGCACTTGGCCGGGGACCAGGTCTTGGCCCAATTTGGCGAGACCCTGCGCAGTGAAGCACGCGTGGCAGACCTGCTCTGCCGGTTTGGCGGAGAAGAATTTGCTTTATTGCTGCCCAATACCAATATTGAAGGAACCCTGGTCATGGCCGAACGTATTCGTGCACGGGTGGCACAGCGTGAATTCATCGCCAATGGTGAAATAGTCCGTTTGACCGTCAGCGGCGGCATTGGTGAATGTCCCCGGCACGGAGAGAACATGAATGAACTCATTCGGGTGACAGACGCCGCATTGTACCTGGCCAAAAGCAGCGGCCGCAATCGCATTGTCATTGCCGGGGGCGCAAGATGAACAAAAGGCGGAGGAATTACGGTATACTGGTCGCCGGGTATGTATTGGTGGCTTGCCTGCTGTTGCTCAGCCAGAATCCGGAAGTGGTCGGGAATTTTTCCTTGCTTTTTCTGCCTTTGGTTTTACTCGCCGGTTTTTTAGAGGGGACCAGCGGCGCCTTGGTATTCACGTTGTTATCCGCCGTCACCATTGTGGCGGGTTTTCTCATGCACTGGATGCCGCAACATACCGCTATTGCCCAGATTGTCAGCCTGGGAATACTGTTGGGATTTATACCGGTGTATCATCACGACCGGGACGCCCGGCAGCGGGCCCACATGATGCAACGGGAACCAAAAGAAAAGGAACTGTTGAAAGTAGAAAGAAAGGCTTTCATGATACGCCGCCAGATTGAAGGATATGAGAAGCGGCTGAAGGCTTTGACAAAACTGTATGAGGTGGCTAAAAAACTATCAGGAATTTTAAAACTGGACAACATGCTGGATGAGGCGCGTTTGGAAGTGGCACAATTGCTGCCGCATCATTTCAACATCTCCGCAGAAGAAGACGTGCGGCTGGCTTTTTATATTCCGCAGGAGGAAGAGGGGGATTTTCAGCGGATTGCCGCCTCAGGCCATGAAATATCAGATGAAGGTTTTCCGGACACCTTCAAGACCAAGGACCTCCAGCGGTGGCTGGGAGAATCCTTCAGTTCGCTGCGCATCAAGGAGATTGGATCCGATCCGCGGTTTCAGAGCTTGCGGCACATGACCCCTTTTCGTTCTTTGATCGTCATTCCCCTGGTTATGCACGAAATTGTCATTGGCATTATGGCCTTGGGTTCCAGCCAGCCCGGTGCTTTTTCGCCCCAAGACTTTAAACACGTGGAAGTAATCAGTAAGCAGATAGTTTTTGCCTTGCGCAAGGCGCTTTTGTATCGCAAGGTCCAGACCCTTTCTTTCACCGACAGCCTCACCGGGTTGTATGTTCATCGCTTTTTCAGGGAACGCTTGCGGGAGGAGGTGCACCGTGCGGAGCGTTACCACCAGCCGCTGTCGATGATTATGTTGGATATGGATAATTTTAAAAGAGTCAATGACAAACACGGGCATCAAGTAGGGGATGCCGTATTGGCGGAGAGTGCGGCGCGTATCCAGGAGATGTCGGGAGGGACGGCGTTGGTGGCGCGTTATGGCGGCGAGGAATTTGCCGTCCTGTTGCCCAACACCGCCAAAGCGCGGGCCTCCCAAGTGGCGCAAGCGATAAATACTTTTGTCAAGGCCACCCCGATGGATGTCGGCGGAACACAAATCAGTTTAACCATATCTGCCGGCGTGAGCATGTATCCGGATGATGCCCATTCTCAGGAGGCCCTGATCGCCTCTGCGGATGCAGCCTTGTATCAGGCAAAACGCGAAGGCCGCGACCGGGTAGTAATTTTTGAACCAGGGCAATAAATAAAGATTGACAGGAATTAAAGGCTTGGCTATACTCAATTTCGCCTACCATGACGGAGCGGTTTTTGGTGGCCAAAACCGCGCCGTTACCCCGCAAGTATAGGATTCCATCTCATGAGGCGATAATTGGTGGTTGGGTTTTTATAAATACAAATGAAATGACTCAATGGAATAAAAGTTCAACCGATAATAGAAGCATACAGCCAACCTGATGACTAGACCGATCCGTATGCATCATAGGGATTTAATACCATGACAACAACAAGCACCTATTAAGAGAAAGGAAAAGGTATGAATATTACGGAACTAAAGCATAAAAGTATTTCAGAGTTAAACAGCATGGCCAAAAAGCTGAAACTCACGGGTGTTTCCGGATTAAAGACGCAAGAGTTGATCTTTAAAATCATCGAGGCCCAATCTTTACAAAACGGCGAAATTACGGCCGAGGGGGTCCTGGAAGTGCTGCCGGATGGGTTTGGATTCATGCGCTCTCCGGATTATAATTATCTTCCCGGGCCCGACGACATCTACGTTTCTCCATCACAGATCCGGCGTTTTGATCTGCGCACCGGCGACACCATCACCGGACAGGTTCGGCCGCCCAAGGAAGGGGAGAGATATTTCGCCCTTTTAAAGGTTGAAAAAATAAATTTTGATACGCCGGAAAAACAGGCGGATAAGATATTGTTTGACAATCTTACGCCCATTCATCCCCAAGAACGCATTAAATTGGAGCATACGCAAGGGGATATCTGCACGCGCATCATGGATTTGCTTATTCCCATCGGGAAAGGCCAGCGTGGTTTGATCGTCGCACCGCCGCGCACCGGCAAGACAATTTTACTGCAAAAAATAGCCAATGCGATCACTGAAAACCATCCTGATATATGGCTGATTGTGCTGCTCATTGACGAGCGCCCCGAAGAAGTGACGGATATGCAGCGTTCTGTAAAAGGCGAGGTCATATCCTCGACTTTTGATGAACCGGCGGACCGCCATGTCCAAGTGGCGGATATGGTCATTGAAAAGGCCAAACGCTTGGTGGAACACAAACGCGATGTTGTCATTTTGCTTGATTCCATCACCCGCCTGGGCCGCGCGCACAATACCATCATTCCTTCTTCCGGTAAAATTCTTTCCGGCGGAGTGGATTCAAACGCCCTGCAACGTCCAAAACGGTTTTTTGGCGCTGCCAGAGCCTTGGAAGAGGGTGGAAGCCTGACCATTATTGCCACTGCCCTGGTTGACACCGGCAGCCGCATGGATGAGGTGATTTTTGAAGAATTCAAAGGAACGGGCAACATGGAATTATGCCTGGATAGGAAACTGGTGGAGAAACGCGTTTTTCCGGCCATTGATATTCAGCGGTCAGGAACACGCAAGGAAGAATTGCTTATTCCGGCCGATGATCTTGCCAGAATATGGCTTCTGCGCAAGGTGCTGAATCCAATTTCGATGGTGGAAGCCATGGAACTATTACTCGATAAAATGGGAAAAACCAAAACAAATAAGGCTTTTCTGGAGGCCATGAACACCTAAATTCGCTTGCTACACTCCACCTTTCCTTCTCACTTCTCATTTTTTCCTTGCAGACGGCTTCGAAGAAACGAAGCAGTGGCTTTTTGTCCCTGTCCTATAAGTCATGCCAATTGCACCCACCGCAAGGCCAGAGGCATGATTCTAATTGGTTGAAAAATGTTTAAAAAAGGCAGGGATAAAAAGGAGAAATGGGATGTCAAAAAAGAAGTTGACAATCCTCCGGTAATGGTTGACAATAAAAACACAATAGGTTGACAATAATTAGCAAGAGGTTTTCAATGCGAATTAGGGCCCGGGGTGAAGATATCAGGCATTTTATTGTTGCCAATGTTGAAAAGCATCCCTTTGACATAAGTAAGAAAACAGCTGAACATTTTGGAATAACTCGTCAAGCTGTAAACAAGCATTTGCATAGGCTGATATTTGAACAAGCATTAATGCAAACGGGCCAAACCAGAAACCGCTCATATAAATTAATGCCGATAAGCGAAGCACAAAAAGCATATACCATCTCATCAGAATTAGCCGAGGACATGGTCTGGCGAAGAGATCTTTTACCGGTATTTGATGAGATGCCTGACAATATACGCGACATCTGGCACTATGGTTTTACTGAAATGTTCAACAATGTCATTGACCACTCCGGCGGTTCTGTAGTTATTTTGCGTCTTAAGAAAACAGCCTTCTATACAGAAATGGCTATATTGGACAATGGGGTGGGAATCTTTAAAAAAATCCAGGCGGAACTGAATCTTTTGGACGAGCGTCACGCCATTCTTGAATTATCCAAAGGAAAACTGACAACAGATCCCAAACGCCACACAGGCGAGGGTATCTTTTTCACCTCCAGGATGTTTGATTCCTTTGATATTCTATCCGGCGGTGTTTTTTTCACTCACAAATACGGAGATCCGGAAGATTGGATTCTCGCAGGGGAATTTCAAAGCGGAACTTCTGTGTGGATGAAAATTGATAACCACAGCGCACGGACATGTAAAAAAATATTTGATCAGTATTCATCCGGCAGCGATTATGGTTTTTCCAAAACGGTTGTTCCGGTTAAGCTTGCACAATATGGAAATGACAGGCTAATCTCACGATCGCAAGCGAAGAGATTGCTCGCCAGAGTGGAATTGTTTAGAAAAGTAATACTTGATTTTACCGATGTTCCTGCAATCGGGGCGGCTTTTGCGGATGAGATTTTCAGGGTTTTTGCCCGGGAACATCCCGATATTGAGCTGGTAGCGATCAAGCAGAATTCTGAAGTAAAGAGAATGATTGCGAGGGCACAAGCGGCAGGATATCATTCTGACGGATTATAAAAAGCGCGGGATGTAGGGAGTGGGGAGGCAAAGGTAAACACTTCTGGAAAATATCAAACTTAAGACATGGATTTTTTCAGCCATTGTGGTTGATGAAGAAGAAAAGGGTAGACGGCACCGGGTTGGCGGGGGTGAAAAAGCCTTTTGATTTGGGAGGTTTTCAGGACAGTATTAGCCGGTTATTTCCGGGACCTGTCCTGAAAATGCTTGAAAAAAGCATAAAATTTCTTGCAAATTCCAAACCCTATATGATATTATACCCGTCTTTCAG
>JAFGIQ010000176.1 GCA_016929575.1 candidate division FCPU426 bacterium | reverse complement strand
TTTGGCGGACCTGCTCAATCCCTGCGGTTCGTGCACGCGTTCCCGCCCCGCCTTGGCAAAAAGATATCTCCGGCAGTCTGGTTGCCTACTGGCGCCAATTGATCAATAGTTATCGTGTCTTTCTCAATCCCAATTTTAACACTTGTTTTCATAGATGATGTTTAAAAAATAAAACCATTGAATGCAAATGATTCCACGCCGTTAAAAATCCGTATACTCCGTGCACTCCGCGGATAGGGTTTTGCTTTAATTTGGGCAAGAGGGATATCTACCAGCTAATTTTCTTCTTTTGCTCTTGTTTCTTTTCTTCCTGTTTCTTGTCTTCCACGGCTTCCTGTTCGATGGTTCCCATATACAGATACTCCATGGCCACCTGGTCGTCCGGACTAAGATCCAGTGCCTGCCGCCAATATTGCATTTCCAAGTTGTGGTTTTTATCTTTTCGGGCCTGCAGGGCTTTTTTATGCAATGCATCCCGCTCAACCATCATTATTTTTACCGTCTTTTTAATATTCTCCTTGGCTTGCGTGTGATCAGGCACGAATTCCAGGATGAGTTCCCACTCACGCACGGCTGCGCGGTACTTCTTATCAGTTAAATACGCCTCTCCCTGGCGGAAATGCTTTTCCGTAATCCGTTTGAGCTGCTCCTCTGCCCGAATCTGCTCGGGAGAGGGTTCGGCTGCGCGGGCGCGGGCGATTTCAGCCTTGCGCTGCTTATCCGCCGCCGCCTCTATTTTGTGGCTGACACGCCGCAAGGCCACGTCCACTTCCTTCCAGTCCGGTTGAAAATTCAAGGCCACCCGGTATTCCACCAGTGCCCCCAGCCAGTCCTCTTCCTTTTCCAAGCCCTGTCCTCTTTTATAATGCGCCAGCGCCTGGTCCTCAATTTTTCCCAAAGGCACCAGCATGGGAGGAAAGGCGTAACTGACCGACAGACGGTGGGTCAGGCCAAAATCACCCATTGGCCGCAAGGCATAGGAGATATCGATGCGGCTCAATTCCACACCCAGGCCCAGGGCCAGCCCCGCCAAGGAAGCCTCGCCTTCGCCGAAGGCGTAACGGTACCCGCCGCGAAAGGAAACCGTGCGCAACAGGGTGTATTGCACGCCCAAAGCCAGCTCCGTGAATCCTGAAACCAGCGGCAGATCCAGCTCCAGGTTGGCTGACAGCCCTTTGGCCAGACGGTCCTTGCTGGAAACAGCCAAAACCGCGCGCATGGGCCAGGTATATTTGCTCAAATTATATCCCAGATTTTTAAAAACACAGGCAACGGCCACTCCCTCCCAGGGGGATGTCCACATGCCGCCCAGCGTCGCACCCAGGCCCGAATCACTGAAATCCATGATGTATCCCTGGGTGATGGTGAGGGCGGCTCCTGCCAGCCACTGGTCCGCCACCTGCCAGCCGTATCCCCCGGAAAAAGCCAGGTCATACGGCTGGAAACTCCTGCCGGTCAGGTACCCGTCCTGATCGCGCACATCCAATGATCCATAGGTGAAATAATTCAGCGCCGCAGACAAGCTTCCCGGCCCAAAAGGCAGAATGGCGGACAAATAGTCCATACGCATGCCCGCAAACCATTCATTGTGCTGTACTCCCAGGGTCAGGCCCGGTATCTGCCCCAGCCCGGCCGGATTATATGCTGCACCGAAAGCGCCGCCGGCCAGGGCGGCATAGGACTCGGCCATGCCTGCGGCTTCGGCTCCCGGGCCGACGGATAAAAAAGCATTGGCGTCCCTGGCACCGGCTGTTGCCGGTTGGGGACAGGCCAGGGCCGCGAGGATAAGTCCAACGATAATTTTTTTCATTTTCTTTTTACAACCGCCAATTTGCTGATCATGACCGATTTATTATTCAGCAATAGTTGATAGATATATACTCCCGGCGGAATGTCCCCGACCTCCCAGGCCAGTTTTTGACTGACGCCCCCCATGGCCCGGCATTGAATTTCGCGGACGAGTTTTCCCGCTGAGTTATAGATGCGTACTTTGGCCTCTGCATCCTCAGGGCTCAAGAAAAGGAAAGTAAGAGAATCACCCCACACCGGATTGGGATAGGCGATGATTTCGTTCTCGCCAACCAAGTTTGGTATGGATGTGGGTGTAGGGGGCGGCATCCAGATGGTGGTAACGGTATTGCTGGCCACAGTATTGCTGTTGTCGCTGATGATGTAGGCGATGTTGTTGATGGGAGTGTTCGGCAGTGCAGCCTCGACTTGCACATCAAACCACACTTCGCCCGCATAACCCGGCGCCACTACTCCGGACCACTGGACCAACCCGCTGATGCCGGTATTTCCCGTACCTTGATAATAATGCGTAAAATCCGGTATTTTATCCGTTATCTTGGTGTTCCATGCAAAAGCCGCACCCTGGTTCTCGAACAAAATCGTGTAGCGTATAATATCCCCTTCGCTGGCCTGCAGCAGATTGGCCGTTTTTTCCAAGACCAGTTGAACATTGGTAAAAGGGGTAACCGTCATGGTCGCGCTGGGCGAAGCTGTGGCTGTGGTTGTATCCGGAGGCATTGGCGTTTCAGTATCCGTGGGGGTGGTGGTAAGGGTAATCGTGCTGGTGGGGCTGGCAGTGGGGCTGTGGGTATAGGTCTCTGAAATGGTAGGCGTAACCGTTATGGTGGACCCAGGGGGCACTTCGGTATTGGTGGGTGTGGAGGTGGAGGTTTCAGTCACAGTCGGCGTCATCGTGGCCGTAGGCGTAATGGTGGAGGTGT
>JAFGIQ010000013.1 GCA_016929575.1 candidate division FCPU426 bacterium | reverse complement strand
GTTCCCCACCACTTCCAGGGGTTTTGGCACCTGGAAGGCCAGTCCCCTCCCCCGCACCTTGAAAATATTTTCTCCCAGCCGCAGAAAGGCCCTGCTGATAAAAAAGCGGACAATATTGAGGCGCCGCAAGATGTTCGGCGGGCCCAGATTTTTACGCAACCGCTTGCTGTTGGCGAATTCACGGTTGAAATCCAGCTCCTCGCGCACAATCGCTTCCACCCGGTCGATCAGTCCCCGTGGAACCGCGTAGCCGCCGTCCCGCAGCGCCGGCGAGGCCTCGTCCAGGACTTTGCGCAGGAAGATCATGTCCTGCTCCAGGAGCTTCTCCACGTCCGGGCGTTTTATTTTCACGGCCACCATCCGGCCGTCCGCCAGGCGGGCCCGGTAAACCACCTTGATGGAAGCGCTGCCCACGGGGGCGTCCAGCGATTGATATTTGTCCTCAAACCTGCCGGCGAGCTTGGCTATCAGGTCAAAAACCACGCCTTTGTTCAAGCGCGGCGCGCGGTCTTTTAATCCCCGCAAGGCCGGGATGCCGGACAGCTGGGCGGCTTTCACGCCCACCAGCCCCAAGGACTGCATCACTGCCCTGACAAACTGCGCTTCCCGCTCTTGCGGCTCAAGCTCCGCGGCTTTTTGGCGCTGCTGGCCCAGGGTGCGCAGCAGGGACAGGAATATCTCTTCCCGGCGGTATTTATCCGCATGCTTAAAAATTGCGTCATAAAAAACCTTGATGATGCCTTGGTTCTCGCCTGCCGGCACCATGGCTGCAAACAGCTGATCCAGGAATTCCTTGGCCACGGACGGGTCCGAAAAAACACTCTTTTCACCGTACAGGAAAGGAGCCAAAAACTCCCGCTGGGAGGTAATGCCGGCTTCAGGATAGTACTGGCTTTGCTGCGGCATAAGCTGGTTGCGCAGGCTGTCGAAGTTCACATGAAAGCGGTGTTCGGCTTCCACCATGAAAAACGGTTTTTGTTCCCTGACGCCCAACATCCATAATAGAAACTCGGACTTGTCCTGGGGGCTGCGGCTTTTAATGAATGTCCGGAAAACATCCTGGCCAAACACCACTTGCGCCCCTTCCTTTTCCGTTAATTTCTCAATGTTTTTAAAGGAATCTGCATACAAGGCATTGATCTTGGCCAGATCCTTGGGTGTTCTGGCCAAATACTGCGCGGTTTCTTGCAGAATATCATCCCGCAGGGGCGAAGGCTCCGGATAGAAGCGCCGGATGGCCGCCAGAGCTGAATCCAGGTTTTCAAAATCCGCGGGATTGATTGAGCGGTATTGATCCAGCGCCTGCAGGGCCGCAGACTCGCGCAGGGAAGGGTTGAAGAAAATCCCGAGTATCTTTTCGATTTCCGATAAATCCTTCTGCTGCCCGCTGGTCTCCAGGGCAAGCTGTAACCAACGGTCCCGTTCCAAAGAAGGCCGTGGAAAATACGCCTCGATAGCCGTCCGTTTGACAGCCAGGCTTGCCGGCGAGCCAAGAACTTCTGCCAGGGTTTTGCCAGCCAGGCGGCCCAGAAAAATATCCAGCTGGGCCAAAACCCCGCCCGGAATAGCATGCGCAGCATCTTCATAGTTCCCGGATTCGGCCGCGTGTTCTTGGCGCACTCTATTCTGATCGGCGTTGGTCGCCTGCCGCATGCTGAGCTGCATAAAATTGCCCCAAAGGAGTCCGTTGTTTGTTTCCATCTGGGTATCGGATATAAAATGCGGCAGGATCCGTTGCAGGCCTGTCAGTAACAGGGATTGCTGGGGGCCCGTAAGATCCGCAATCTTTGCCTCCAAGGCTTTGTAATCAAATGTTTGTTCTGCAGGAACTGCCATGCCCAGTTCCCGGCGAAGAATGCGGTCCACGAACAATTGATGCAGTACAAAATTCCTGAAAACCGAGGCGGGCAGGCTGGCGAGCACCTGTTGCACGGCCGCCTCATAATCCTGCGGCAGCTTGTCAAGGAAACCGAACAGGGCCAGCAGCTCCGGCAGTTTTTCATTTTTAAGATTAAAGCGCGTGGCCTGGTTGGGCCGTTTGGCAGCCGCGGCCTCCAGATGATGGGCCTGTTCCGTGGAACTATGCTCGGAAACATCGCCCATAAACACCCGCCACAGGTTGGCGGGGTAATGAACGTCTTCCTCTTCCAGTCGTACCGGGTGCCCGATGTGATTGAACAGGTTCTGGAGATAAATGGGCGTCAGGTAAGCGCCTGCGCCTTGCTCCAGTTCGGCTTTTTCGCTTTCACCCTTTGCTTTACGGCTGCCCTCCAACCGCCACGCATCAAAAAACATTGTCAACAGGCCGAATTCTTCAGTGCGCACATTATGCGGCACCTGCGGAGGGTTCACCTCGTTCCAATGTTTGCGGATGGCGGTCCGGCGTTCATGAGGCAAAGCATTGAAATGTTCATTGACCAATTCCAGCAATTCTCCTGTGATGGCCGGCGCCTGTTCCACCTGTTGGATAATGTCGGCCGGCGCGTCTTCCAGGGGAAGTTCGGGAGTCTCGCGCAATATCATGAGCGCAATGTCACGGTTAACCAGCATGCTGCCGCGCGTATCGCGCCCCCACTTGCCAAACACAAACCTGCGCAGCTGACCGGCATCCATCGTCCCGCCCAGGGCGAAGACAAAAAACAGGGGTTTGAGTTCACGGCGGGCGTTCATGATCCGGGACCTGATTTCCGGTGCCAGGGCCTGCTCTAATACGCGGTCGAAAACATCCCCTGCAAAGACAACCGGATCTGAGGCCATGCGACTTCTCAGGTTTTGAAAAATACCCGCATCTTTGTTGATGCCGTGTTCCCGGAATCCGTTTAATATTTTTTTATAATAAGCACACAATTCCTGTGCGCCGGCATTTTTTGCGGCCTTATCCAAAAACAACTGAAAAGCATCTGAATAATGCTCCCACATATATTTATTTTGCAGCATGGCGTCCAGATAGACCGCGGGAACCGCGGGCCCTACAAGCGTGGGTTTGCCTTCAGCCAGGCGCTCGATGTCAAGTTTGAAAAGCTCGTTCCGCAGGTCCGACGCCTGCTCGCCTTTTAACACCCAATTCAACAACGCCTCCCGGGTTTCGGGGTTGGCCCGTAAAATAAAATCATGCAATTGAATGGCCGCGCTCGCGGTGGTGAACCTAGTCCCATAGCCTCCGCCGAGCCGGGAAGCGCGGTCGTAGATCTCTATCAGTTCCATGGCTGTGGCAGCATCCATTGTTTCCGCGTAAACATCGGACCGCAACATGCTCTCAGCCAAATCAAACAGGTGCGTATTAACACGCATATCACCACGTACCACGGAAGTTAAATTCACTTCCTGTAGCATGCGCTGCAGCCCCTTCAGCATGCGCCGCACCTGTTCCCAAGGTATTTGTCCCCTGCTGACATTCCCCAGGTATTTTTTCATCATGGGGTCTAAAAATCCCGTGGCGAACATGTTGAAACGGTCGGCAGGCATCTGGGCGCCGCCCGACAGGCTGATGCTTGAAGTTGCCAGGCGGAGAAGAATATTTTTCGCTTTAGTATGACGGGCGTCTGCTTCCAGGGAATCCACGTCAATGACAGTTGTAAAAAGCCCCGGAATTCCCTGCTCGATGATTTCCAGGATGGTTTCCTCATCCAGGCTGTCCGCCAGGCGTTTAAAGTTTTCCAGCCGGGCAGATGCATTTTCCGAGCGTTGGGCCATGATGAAAACATCATCCTGCTGGTATTCAAGCAGAATGCGGGTCGCGACTGCGCTGCCGGCAAATTCGGCTGTCCGTTCCTTCATCACCTGTCGGAGCTGCGTCAGATGCGCTGACTGTTCAGCCGCCGGCAGCATTTCATGGCCAATCAGGAAGGCAAACTGCAGCTCATCGGGAGTGGCGGCTTCACGCAATAGAATTTCCAATTCCGCGGCTGTGGATACTTTGATAACCCGCTCCTGGAATTCGCGGTAACGGCTTCTGCGTTTTGACTGTCTGATGAAAGCAGCGGAAACCGGCGTGGGATCTGCCACGTAATTGGCCCAGTGAAAATCAAGCACCAGCCGGTCCAGGCGGCGGATGCGCTCTTCCAAGTCAGGATGGTTTCCCCAGACAGAGTCCTTGACTTTTCTTGCTTCCATCCATTCCAGCAGGGCATTGAAAGCCACGGTTGCTTCACGCACTGAAAATCCGGCTTTGTCCATAAGCGCCACTGCGGCCAGATCCGCGTGATATTCCTTGGCGCGGTCTTCAATATGTGAAACCAGCAATCCTTTATTAAGATCCGCCTGGCCGCTGTCAATCTCAGCCCTACCCTGCATGATATGGGTGATTTCATGCGCCAGGATAAAAGCCAAAGCATCCCGGGAAGCGTTCTTTTCCGCCAGCATGCGCAGCAGGCCCAGGTTTACAACCAAGACATTGGAATAGCGCAGCACAAAGGCATTGGGCGAAGCGGAATCCGCCAGATAAAATTCATAACCTTCCGGATCCAAGCCCTGGGCTTGCAGCAGCTTTTTGAGAATATCCTGGGTCTCGGCGTAAATGTCCTTGAATTTCTCAAAATCCTCTTTGCCGGGGGCGATCAGGCGGTCGCGGACATCCAGCATTTTCACGTACGCGGCAATAACTTCCTGATGGCGTAGGTATTTGTCGGCTCCGGCCTGGGCAGACGCGATTTTTTGCGCTGAAACCTGACCCCGTTTTGTAGCGCCGGCCAGGCGCAGGACCGATGCGCGCAACAAAGAAAGCCAGAAGCGGAAGGATAAATATTTTCCAAGCCTTTGTACAGGTTTTACCTCCACCACTTTGCCCCTGCCCTGGCTGGCAATGATGATGTCATAATCCCCCTCGCGCTCAGCCAC
>JAFGIQ010000012.1 GCA_016929575.1 candidate division FCPU426 bacterium | reverse complement strand
TAATTTACACGGTCTCTGGGAAGGCCGCGTGCCCATCCGGGTGAAATAACAGTGCGGCCGTCTGCCGCACATCGGCGTTGGCATGAAGCGTGTTGCGCACGTAAACGGCACGGGAGGGTGTGGATATGAAAACGCTGGGTGGTCGGCGCATTAAAAGCGCCTTGTTGGCCGGCATCTCCTGGTTTGGACATTTCCGCAAAAGCATAGACAAGCTCAACGTGTTTCCGGTCCCGGACGGGGATACGGGCAAAAACATGCACCATGCTTTTCAGGCGGCGCAAAAGGAAATTGAAAGCGTGCCGGGGAACAGCGCTTCCGAAGTGGCCTGGGCCGCCGCCCGGGGGGCGCTGATGGGAGGGCGTGGTTGTTCGGGCATGATCCTCTCCGGTTTTTTTGCCGGTTTTGCCGAGGGCGTTGGGGACAGAAAAATTTTATCAGCGCATGATTTGGCCCTGGCTTTTCAGGTCGGCTGCCTGCGGGCGCGGGAGCGGATCGACCATCCGGTGGAGGGAACCATATTAAGTGTGGGGGAAGCCGCCGCCCGCTCGGCCTTGGTGGAGGCGAAAAAAACCAGAAACCTGGTGGATGTGGTTGTTTCCGCCTGGAAGGCCGCCGAGGAAGCCCTGCAAAACACCCCCAAACAGTTGCGGATTTTGAAGGAAAACCGGGTGGTGGACGCCGGCGGCATGGGGCTGGTTTATTTTTTGGAAGGCATGGTGCGCTTCAATTTCAGACAACCGCTTACGGCGGACGCCGCCCAGCCGCTGATGCCGGCTGTGCCCGCTTTTGTCGGAGCACAACCACAAGTGGCTTCGCTGTTTACCTTCTGCTTGGAATTCATCATCCATGCGGAGCAGACCTCGCGGCAGGAATTGCGTGATTTTCTCCAACCGTGGGGGGAAGAAATCATGCTGGCGGCGGCGGAGCACGGTTTTTACAAAGTCCATATGCATGTCAAAGAACCCGAAACAGTATTGAAGCGGCTTGCGGCCCTCGGCAGCATCACCTGGCAAAAAATCGACGACATGAAAAAACAGCACCGGCACGCCTTTTACCCCGGCGAGGTGTAACCCGCCTTGGCCCGGCGGCCAGGGGATGCAGGAGGTGCTTGCTCAATGGCCATATCCGGACTGTTTGCCTGGTACCGGCGGGGGGATCCAGGCTGCAGCCTCGGGGAGGATGGAAAAATGACTGAGAAAATCGCAGTGATCACCGACAGTACCTGTGATGTGCCGGCCTCGCTGCTGGCCGCCAACGGCATCTGGATGGCGCCGCTCAGCGTGTATTTCGGCGAAGAAGAGTATCAAGACGGAATTGACCTGGCGCCGGAACAGTTTTATCAAAAACTTTTGCATTCGCACAGTTTTCCAACCACCTCCCAACCGTCGCCCGGTTATTTCATGACTTTGTTTCAAAAATGCCAAAGCCAGGGATATACGCATGTGCTGTGCATTCATCTGTCGCGCAAGTTTTCCGGAACCGCGCAATCCGCGGCGGTGGCCGCAAAGATGATGCCGCAGCTTACCATTGAAGTGATTGATTCCAAGACCTGCACGTGGGTCTTGGGCGGATTGGCCTTGTATGCCGCGCGCCTGGTGCGCGCCGGCGGGGATTTTACAACCGTCGTGCGCAAGGTCCGCGAACAAATACCAAAAACCGCCGCCTTTTTCTCGGCGGACAACCTGGACTATTTGGCCCGGGGCGGGCGCATCGGCAAGGCCAAAGCCTTGCTGGGAAAATGTTTGGGCATACGGCCGGTCATGGCCTTGCGCGGCAGCGCGGGTGAAATTGAGGTGATCGAAAAAACACGTTCCGCCGAAGCCGCCTCCGCCGCCATGGTAAAACTCGCCGCCGAGCATGTAAAAAAATACGGAATTTGCGAAAACATGGTGGCTTTGCATGCCGCCCGCACCGAATATTACGATATTCTCATGTCGGAAATAAAAAAAGCCGGCGTGCACTTTGCCGGGCTTTCCCAGGGCTGGATCGGCGGGGTCATCGGCGCCCACCTGGGGCCGACCGGTTGGGCGTTGTCTATTTGCTGAAAAAGGATTTCAAGTGCTGCCGCCGGCTGCCGATACTGGAGGCATTTAAGGGGGCAGCAGGTGCGCCGGGGTTGTATCACTGCTGCCGGCATAGAAGGACAATGCGCTCCCGGCCAGGGTGGCGGGGAATGCACACACGCCGGAGCAACAGAGCGGGGGACTCGTGAAAAAGACCATTGTGGTGGTTGACGACGAAGAAGACATTCTGCTGCTCATAAAAAAAATCTTCATCTCGCAGCCCTTTAATACTCTTTTGGCCAGGAACGAAAAGGAACTGGCTAAAATCCTCAAACGGGTAAAACCCGACCTGATCCTGTTGGACGTTATGCTGCCCGGCAAGGATGGATATGAAATATGCCGGCAGCTGAAAGCCGATCCCGCCAGCCGGGATATCCCCGTGATTATTCTTACGGTCTTGGCCGATGCCAGGCATACTGTCAAATGCCGGGAAATCGGCGCTGCCGCCCATATGACCAAACCCTTTGAACCGGATGTTTTGGAAGCCGAAGTCCGCCGCCTGCTGAAATGACGATGTTCCAACCTCTGCTGTTGCCAGCATAGCCGCCTTGCCGTCAAGTTGCTCCCGGCCGGGGCTTCGATCCTGACCCGGCATTTTTATCCTTTTACACAGCGGCATAATATGTTCAAATGCCGGAGTGTGCGCCGGCCGGAGAGAGGCTGCGAGGGCGAAGCGCGAAGACGGCAAACGCACGAAGGAGATACTAGCAAAAAAATCCAAGCACTGGATCCTCAACCCGAAACAAAATGACAACAGCAAATGATCGAATGACTATAATGTTTGGAATATTGGCGCTTTGGTCATTGGATATTGTTTGGTGCTTCGATATTTGGTATTAGAGTTTTACCATCGCGCGGATGATATCACAAAGGGGAGGGCGTGGTTTTGAGAATATTTTGTTACCCGCTGTGTTTGGCGATGGTGGCCATCATGGCGCCGGCCTGCGGTCCGGCTGGTCACGGCCGGACCTACGCCCTGCAGTATGCTTTTCACGAGCAAAAGGCGCAGCAGGTGGAAGCCTATTATGTTTTTCAGCATCATCTGCAAAAAAAACACCAGGGCCGTGTATTTGCGGATAAAAAGCAGGGCATGAATGTGCGCGCCACTTTTCAATTGCAGGTGCAGCAGGCATCGCCAGACCGGCTGCTGGCGCAGTATATCCTGCTGTACATCAGCATTCATGATCAGGCCGGAAATTTCCGCCTGGAATTGGGTCCGGAAAACGGCCGGATCTATTGGTATGGCCAGGAGGAGAGTTTGGGGGATTATTTGGGAGAGGAAGGATTGCTTTCGTACCGGGTGCTGATGGCCAAACCCCTGGCAGTGGTGGTGACAGATTCCTACGGCACCCAAAAACCTGCCGGGGCCAAGGAGGGGGCGCTGACGCCGGGGTTCAATCAGGCCCTGGTTGCATTGTTGGGCCAAAACCGCATTTGGGGACAGATCATTGTGAAAAGCATGAAGATCCCGCCAGTGCTTATGGTCATCTTTCCGCCCGCCCCGGTTGCTCCCGGCCAAAAATGGACTTATCAGGCTGCCAACCAGCAGCAGTTGCCCGAGGAAGACGCCCCGGTGTCCACGGTTTTCCAGTTGCGCCGCGTCCGGGACGAGCGCCTGACAATATCATGCATGAGCCGGCTTGATTTTTCAGGAGAGGAACTGACTTCTTTGGGGAAAAGACTGGGCATGCCGGAGTTTGAAGAAGTGAGTTTTCAAACAGGTTTTTTCGAATTGTCAGGGGAGGTTGATTTTAACGCCGCTGGGGGACGGCCCGAAAAGGGGAAACTGCAGGTGCGCAAAAAATATGGGCTGAAAACCGAGGACGAGGTGTGGGAACTCGAGGAAACGGAAAACTATTCTTTTATCATGCCTTCCGGGCCGGATCCGGCAAAGTAGCAGGGCGGAGGGCGGGTGCGCCCGGCTGCTTTTTCCCCGCCAGCACAGGCTTCAGACCGTGTTTTTTTTTATTATTGCTTTTGGCGCCCCTGCTATATATACTTGAACCCAATATCGGCGGCTGAGGTGAAAAATGCGAAGGTTGGTCGGAACAGCAGCACTGGCAGTGATACTGGCGGCAGTGGCGGCCGGACGGGCGCAGGCTTCCACACCCACGTTTACGGTGACCGACACCGAGACTGAAACTGCGACTTCCACCGACACTTTTACCCCCACCGCCACCCCCACGCATACCAATACCTTGACGCCCACAGCCACGACAACACCCTCGGCAACCATTACCCGCACAGCCACACCGTATATATCCCCCACCCAGACAGTGACCGCAACCGTTTCCGCCAGCATCAGTCCCACGCCGAGCATTTCACCCACCCTGAGTTGCACGTCCACGGCAACGGAAGTGGTCAATGCGCTGGTTTCGGTCAATCACAATTTTTTCAATCCCAGGGAAGGCCAGCGCCTGGAGGTCAGGAACGTAAGCACCCTGCACGGCCGGGTCACCATCAGGGTTTTCAACCAGGGCGGCACTTTAATCAAGGAGCTGGTTGAGGATGAAGCCCTGTCCCGGGACACTGTCATTGCCTGGGACGGCAGGAACGTTTCCGGGCAATGCGTGGCTTCGGGGGTTTATATCATTGTGGTCAACGGGAACAAACTGCACAAACGTTTCCGGGTGGCAGTGATTAAATGAAGAGAAATATCGGGGTTTTAGACAAGGGAATACGCTTTTTTGCCGGCACCGTATGCGTGCTGGTGGGATTCACCCGCGAACCGCGAAGCGCAGTCAATGCTTTTTTGCTTATTCTTGCAGCCTACCTTTTTCTCACCGCTTTCAGCGGCGTTTGCAGCATCTATTCTGCCCTGGGCATCAACACCCGCAAAAAAGAATGAACACCCGGTGATTGCACCGACAAAGAATAATTCGAAGCACTAAATCCTCAATGCGAAACAATTTGAAAAAGGTTTTATAGCCATCTGCCCGAATGGATGTTTGGGATGGGGATGAGACGGCGTTCAGCGAAAAAGACTGGTATTGCTACTTTTTCGCTGCCGAGGCCGCCCACCCCATGGCGGCCGTCCGGCGCATGCCCAGCCCAAACATCCGTTTGCAATCAGTTTTTCAATTTAATAATATCGAATGACCGAATGATCGAAACGTTTTTAACATTGGTGTTTTGGTCATTGGGTATGGTTTGTATTATTCAGGAGTTGAGTGTACACCATCCCGGCCCCAAACAGATATCACACCCTGGCCTGTACACACATCTTCCGAATAGTGCAAGAAAAGACGCATTTCACTGTTAACCGATATCCGCCATCATGGCTGTCCAAATTTCTTCCCAATAATCTATCCGGCAGTCTGGGTGCCTGCCGGCACCGATTTACCAATGGTTATCGCGTATTTCCCAATCCCAATTTGAACACCGATGATCCGCCATCTTATTTCACCCCCGGTTCCAGTATTGCCAAGGTGCGGCGGCCAGCATCCATGCGGGCCAGGACGCCGTAGGGCAGCGTGACCTGGTCGGCAATATGTCCGACCGGCAGTCCTGAAAAAACCGGAATGCCCAGAGGCCGCAGGCGTTCATGCAGGACTTCGCGCACGGAAAAAGTATGCCGCGCGAGCGGCGCCTTGGACGCGCAGTTCCTGAATACTCCCAGGGCAATGCCGGCCGCATCGGCCAGCTTGCCGGCAGCCAGCAAATGGGTCAGCATGCGGTCGAGGCGGTAGGGCTCCTCGCCGGTGTCTTCAATAAATACAATACGGTTGCGGGTTTGCAGCTCGTAGGCTGTCCCCAGGCTGGCGGCCAGCAGTGTCAGGGTTCCGCCGGTGGTGCGGCCCACGGCTTTGCCGGCACGGATGGTGAGACTACCAGCCGGCAGCACTCCCAGGGGTTGGGCGGACATGACTGCCCGTGCCAGCCATTTGCGGGCAAAAGCCGTCAGACCGGTGGCAGCAGCGGGCATGGGTCCCCAAAAGCTGACCAGGCCGGCTTTTTGCATGGCCAG
>JAFGIQ010000175.1 GCA_016929575.1 candidate division FCPU426 bacterium | reverse complement strand
TGCCCAGCGCATGCTGGGCGCAGGCCCGGTCTCACTTCGTGACCGAAGAGGAATAGCATTATTGAAAAACAGGTCCAGACCGGGGATTTTTAATAAAAATCACTCGGATAATTTTAAAATCATGCCGGTTTTTCTGGAACGGGCAAAGGCCCAGTGCACCAGGCCCAGGATCGCGGCAATGTAGACAAAGGACAGTATAAAACCTTTGAGCAGGGGATGGGTGAAAGTGAGGGGAAAACCGTAGCCGGTGCGGAAATATTCCAAAAAATAAGTCAAGGGAATAAAGGAGGCGAGCACGGTGAGGATCTTGGGCAGATAGGTGACAGGATAGTAGATACCGCAGATCAGCATCATGAGCACGGAGACGATCCAGGCAATGATGTCGATCCGCTGGCCGAAAAGTAGGATGAAAAACTGCACGGTCATGCCGAGGATCAGGGCCATGAGGAAAAGACCGGCCAAGGCCGGCAGAAAAACCGGCCAGGGCGGCAGGAAAAAACCGAAGGCAAACCAGGCGATGACCAGCAGCAGCACAAATGAAAGCGTGCCGCGCACAATGCCAAACAGCCAGGATCCGAAAACATAGTCATAGGTCTTGACCGGCGCAATGAAAGTCTGCTTTACGCTTTTGGACCAGACATCGTATAAAAACCCATATGCCACGTCAAGCTGGGCCACCTGCAGCACGCCGCTGGCTATGGCGCCGGTGAGGAGGAAAAATAAATAGTCGGGTTTGAGTTTTAGAAAAGACCCCATGATGCCGATGGAGATGATCTGGATAATGGGCCAAAAAAGGATCTCAGCGAAGGTAAAAATATTTTTTCCCGCAAAAAGCGCGTTGCGGTAGGTGAAAGCCGCGATTCTACTGATGAGCCAGCTCAAGGAACATCTCCTCCATATCCCGGGTTTTGGTCATGGCCTGCAATTCCTCCCTGGTGCCCAGGGCGATGATGCGGCCGGTTTTGATGAAGGCAACACGGTCGCAGAGTTCTTCCGCCTCCTTCATGTAATGGGTGGTTAAAAGGATGGTTTTATTCTGCTCCTGATGGAGGGCCCGGATGCGGCGCCGTATTTTTTGGGAAATGTCGGGATCCAGGCCGAGGGTGGGTTCATCCAGCAGCAGGATGTCCGGATCATTAATAAGGGACTTGGCCAAGGCCAGCCTTTGTTTGTTGCCGGTGGACAGCTCGTCGTAGCGGGTATCGGCATTGTCCCGCAATTCAAGCAAGGAAAGCAGGTCTTCCTGCCGGGAGCGAAGCTCCTTCAGCGGCACGCCGTAGAGCAGACCGTAAAAGGTGAGCATTTCCCTGACGCTCAAACACCAGGGAAAATTAGGATTGCCGGAACTCATGTTCATGCGCCGCTTGATGGCCTGGCTGAAACGGGGCGTGACGCACTCGCCCAAAATGCAGGCAGTGCCGGCGTCGGGGGTAATCAATCCCATCAGGATGTTGAGCAAGGTGCTTTTGCCCGCGCCGTTGGGGCCCAAAATGCCGAAAATCTCGCCTTTTTGCACAACCAGATCAATGTCTGTCAAAGCCTGGGTTGTACGGCGCCGAAAAACGCCGGAAGCATAGGTTTTGGCCAGGGAATGTGTTTCGATAATAGGGATACTTGCAAACACGATTCTTTTAATCCTTTCCGGCCAAAAGGCGGCCGTGACGTGCATCATAACAAACACCGGAGAGCACGGTCAAATGAAAAGAAAAAAGAAGTGTTGCTGGCCGGGATCGGGTCTTGCCGGTCTGATGGAAGGGGCGGCGCCGGCCGGGTACGGGTGGTCATGTATAAAGCCGCCGGCGAAAGAGTGCTTGGGTCCGAAAAAGACCTCGCCAATCAGGGGCGGATAGAATTGGATATAAAAAATCTCGCCGCCGGTGTTTACTGGTATCAAGTGGTTTTAACAACCGCAGACCGGGAAGAAAAATGGGCGATTAAAAACCCCCGCTCTGAAAAGCGGGGATTTTTGATTCCCGTGTTTTCTCATGCCGGCAGGATGTTCGCCCTTGCATTGACAAAGCTTCCGTGGTTAAAATACTCACTTGAATACATAAAGGAAAGGGTGCTGACGTGCGCGACCGTGATTATTTCAATCCCTACATGTCCGACGCCCGCTGGCAAATCTATGTCAACGGCTGGTCCCCGGAAGTGCAAAACATCAGGGAAACGCAATTTACGCTGGGGAACGGGTATGCCGGCAGCCGGGGGGTGTTGGAAGAGCATCCCAAAGGCGCGCAACCAGGCACGTATATCGCGGCCTTGTTCGACCGATTGATGGCCCAGGTGCCGGAGATGGTCAATGCGCCCAATCCTTTTGACCTGCGCATATCAGTCGACGGCGAGAAATTGGACGTGACCGCCATGGATGTTTTGGACCACCGCCGCATCCTGGATATGCGGCGGGCTTTTTTAACCAGGCGGACCGTGTATTCTTCGGCCTTGAAGCAGCGGTTTTCCTACCAGTCGCTCAGGTTTCTGTCTTTGCCCAACAAACACCTGGCGGTGATGCGCGTTTACCTGACGCCCTTGGACGGGCCGGTCAGTTTTGCGATTGTTTCAGCGGTCAACACGGCGGTGGTCAACAAGGGCATTGTCTCGGAGGGGGACAAGAAGGCCTTTCACATATACGAGGTGGACAAACTCGGCGACGTGGACTACCTCTGCGTCAAAACCCTGGAAAAGGAGACGCTGATTGCCTATGCCTCCCTGATGCAGGTCGAACACCGCAACCGCACCTATTTTGAGCCCCACCGCACCTTTGAAATGAGCGTTAAAAAAGGCGAGACCTTGTGCCTTACCAAGTATATCAGCGTCTATACCTCGCAGGATGTGCCCGCCAAACGGGTCAAACGCGCGGTGGTTGAAAACGCCGCCAAATCCGCACATAAGGAATTCGAAGCTTTGGTGCAGGAACACATCAAGGCCTGGGCCATCCGCTGGAAACAGGCGGACATCAGCATTACCGGGGACGCGGATACGGAACGCGCCCTGCGCTTTAACATCTACCACCTGCTTATCGCCGGCAATGAAGACAATCCGGATGCGGGCATTGGCGCCAAAACCCTTTCCGGCGAAGGGTACCGGGGACACAGTTTCTGGGATACCGAGATATTTACCCTGCCGTATTTTACCTTCAATTTTCCGGCGGTGGCACGCAACCTGCTCATCTACCGCCACCAGCGCCTGCCGGCGGCCAGGGAAAACGCCAAAACCCGCGGTTTTGAGGGGGCCATGTTTCCATGGGAGTCCGCGGACACCGGCGCCGAGGTGACGCCCGAGTGGCACAAAGACCTGGACGGGACCATCAAGAAAATAACGACCGGCCTGCAGGAGCATCACATCACGGCGGATGTGGCCTACGCGCTGTTTCAGTATTTCATCGCCACCGGTGACGAGGACTTTATGCTCAGGCACGGGCTGGAGATGCTTTTTGAAACCGCGCGCTTCTGGACCAGCCGCGTCAGCTGGAATAAAAAGCGCGGCTGCTATGAGATAAAGAATATCATCGGCCCGGATGAGTTTCATGAAAACATCAACAACAACGCCTATACCAACGGCATGGCGGCCTGGAATCTGGATATTGCCTGCAAAATGTACCGCGTCTTCAGGGCCAAAAAACCCCTGGCAGTCAGGCGGATAGGGGAAATAATCGGGCTTAAAACCGGCGAACCGGAGGAGTGGCGACGCATCGGCGCCAGCATATCCCTGAAGCGCAAGGGGGGGATCATCGAGGCTTTTGACGGTTTCCACAAGCTCAACAACCTCCCCCTGCCCGAGGTTGACGATTATTTCATTCCCGGCCTGCCCGCCATGCCTGCGCGGGAACTGGCCACCACCCAGTTTGTCAAACAGGCGGATGTCATCATGCTGCTGTATTTGCTGGAGAGCATGTTTCCCGCCGCTGAAATAAAAGCCAATTATTATTTCTATGAACGCCGCACCCTGCACAAATCCTCCCTCTCCCCCTCCATTCATGCATTGACGGCAGCCAGACAAAACGACATCACCCATGCCCGTCGCTACTTGCATGCGTCGCTGATGACGGATTTGAAAAACATTTACGGCAACACCGAGGACGGCATCCATGCCGCCTGCCTGGGAGGCACTTGGCAGGCCGTGATCATGGGATTTGGCGGCTTGCGGCTGCACAAAGGCGAGCTGCATTTCATCCCGCACCTGCCTCCGGAGTGGAAGGAGATGACCTTCTGCATCCGGTATCACGGCAGTCCGCTGTGCATCAGGATCACTCCGGCAGCCATCAAATTGCGCTGGGAAAAGCAGCGCAAGGGCGAAAAATTGATGGTGCGCGTGAAGGGGGGACTGCACGCCCTCCGGCCAAACCGGTGGACTATCATCACCCTGGAGCCGCAGGGAACACACAGCAGGAAGCACGGCTCCTTGAAAAAAGGAAAAGGCTAAAACCGTGTTTGCTTGCCCGCCGCGGCGTGACAAACACAAAGCGCGCGAAGCAAGGCAAGGGGGAAACCCGGTCGTGACATGCTTTTTATTCCTTCGTGTACTGCTTGCCTCTAACACCGCGAAGCCACGAAGTGCACGAAGAAAAGCAGGATAGGGGTTTAAAAGGATAATGATAGTGATTTGCTTAAAGCCTTTTAAAAAGTCACGATACTACACAAGGCTGGAAAAATCATTTGCCGCCAAAGAAAAGGGATATGGGCAAACAGGCTGAAGGCATACTGCCCGATTCGGGCCAAATAAGCCGGGACAAAGCCCTGGCCAAAGCAAAGGCGTTTTTGCGCGCGCAGGCCTGGGGACATGAATGCGACGAGGAGTCCGCCCAGGTGATTGAAAGTAACGAATGCATCAATATCCTCTTTCCATACAAACGGCCCCGTAAACCGCAGGCGACCATCATTAGTGTGGATAAAACCGGCGGGGCGGTTACCTGGATAAAACTGGGATAAAAATCGGGTCCGGCTGCAACCGGATGGTTCCGCTTGACAACAGGAAAAAAAGCTGTAGAGTTGGAAGGCAGGCAGTCGGGGAGGCGGGAAATGAAAAAATACTGCGCCGTATGCGTGGTGTGTTTGCTCATCGGCGGGTGCAGGCCGCAGGCGGATATTGCCATCGATGAAAACACAGCCATCGGGATGGCCGACGCCTTTTTAAAGGCGGTCATGCAAGGCGAGTATCAAAAGGCCTACGACGAATATATGTCGCCGGGCCTGAAATTCAATCCGAATTCCACTCCCGAACAGTTTACGGCTGATTGGGAGGCGATTGTTGAAAAGTACGGTGCCGTGAAAAAAGCAGTTTTCGACGCCTACCAGATAGTGCCCGGCAAACGCGTGCTGCAGCTGTATTATCTGGTCACCCACGCCCAAGTCGCGGCCCCGGTGGTTTACCATCTGGTGCTGGAGCAAAACCAGGCCGGCAAGTTCACCATCTTTATCATTGATATCGGCAATGAACAAAAGTATCCTCCGGGCTTTGCGGGTGAAATGGAAAAAAAGAAAAAAGACCAGCACCTTGAGGTCCTGCCGGAATAGACAAAGACCGGTACCGGGCTTGCGCCGCCCGGATGTGGATGCTGCCACCCTGCTTGACAACATGACAATCTCAGGCATGCTCGCCGTGAAGGAACCCCCAAGTCTTTATTCCCGGCTTCATTGTTTACTGGATGCCGGCCCAGCACATGCTGGAATGACATTCGCGGGGAATGGAATAAAAATCCGGAGGGGATAATGGCCGTCGTGCAAAGCTTCATGGGTTTTTTGGCCTTGGCCGGATTGGCCTGGCTGTTTTCAGAACACCGGCGCAGTCTCAATTGGAAAACCATAGGCGTGGGCATGGTTATACAGTTGCTGCTGGGAGCGCTGCTGATAAAAATGCCGGCCGTGCAGAACCTTTTTACGGCGCTTAATCATATTGTCCAGGCTTTGGACGCAGCCACCCGCTCCGGGACGGCCTTTGTATTCGGATATCTGGGCGGAGGCGAACTGCCTTTTGCCGAAACCCGTCCCACAGCGACGTATATCCTGGCTTTTCGCGGCCTGCCGCTGGTGCTGGTGATGAGCGCCTTGTCCGCCCTTTTATTTTATTGGCGCATCATTCCGGCCGTCGTGAAGGGGTTTGCCAAATTCCTGCAGTGGGCCATGGACATCGGCGGAGTGGAAGGCCTGGGTGCAACTGCCAACATCTTCGTCGGCATGGTTGAATCCCCATTGTTGATCCGCCCGTATTTGGCCACCATCAGCCGCAGCGAGCTTTTTGCCATCATGGTTTGCGGCATGGCGACTGTGGCCGGGACGGTCATGGTTTTATATGCCACTATATTAGGCGGCGTGGTGCCTGGGATTCTGGGACACCTGTTGGCAGCTTCGGTTATCAGCGCGCCGGCGGCTTTGGTCGTGGCCAAGCTGATGATTCCTGAGACCAAGGAGCCCTCGAGCGGAAAAATACACCTTCCGCAGGAAGCCAAAAGCGCCATGGACGCCATCACCAGGGGGGCTGGTGAAGGGGTGCACCTGCTGATACATATCATTGCCATGCTGATTGTGCTGGTGGCGCTGGTGTATTTGATCAATCTGGGATTTGGCTTGTTGCCGGCCGTGGGCCACGCGCCTTTGACTTTTCAACGCGTAATGGGCTGGATTTTTGCGCCCATTACCTGGCTGATGGGTGTTCCGGGCCAGGAAACTGTTTTGGCCGGGTCTTTGATGGGTACCAAGACGGTTTTAAATGAATTTCTGGCTTATCTGCACCTGGCGCAGGTTTCCCCGGAAGCCATGGGCGGCCGGACGCGCCTGATCATGACCTATGCAATGTGTGGCTTTGCCAATTTCGGTTCATTGGGCATCATGATTGGGGGCATGGGGGCCATGGTTTCCGAGCGCCGGGAGGAGATTGCGGCCCTGGGTTTGAAATCAATTGTCGGCGGCACCATAGCCACCTGCATGACCGGCGCTGTGGCAGGCATCTTTTATTAATATGCCACCGCGAATTCCCCGGCCTTGACAGGCCGGGTCACATTAAGCTTGAGGGGAGTATCCAAGGTATGGTTCGAAAGACGGCTGCCATTGGGAGGGCAGCCTCGACTGCGAAAAAATG
>JAFGIQ010000174.1 GCA_016929575.1 candidate division FCPU426 bacterium | reverse complement strand
GTGGTCAAAAAAAGCAATGCCGATGTTTTGCGCACCATTGACCAGGTCAAGGAAACCGTGGCCCAATTCCAAAAAAAGGCGGGGGACGCCCTGCGCGTGGATTACATTGATGATTTTTCGGTGGGCACGCGCAGCATTTTAAAGATCGTGATTGCCAACGCCCTGCTGGGCATGATTCTGGTCGTGGCCACGTTGCTGGTTTTTCTCAATTTCCGGACCGCCTTCTGGACAGCCATGGGCATTCCCCTGGCCTTGTGTCTGGCATTGTTTGTCATGGTTTTATCCGATTTGTCGTTAAACGGCAATTCCCTGCTGGGCATGGTGATTGTCCTGGGCATGTTGGTGGATGACGCCATTGTGGTGGCGGAAAGCATCTACCGTTACCGCCTGGAGGGCTTGTCCGCCTATGAAGCAGCCAAGAAAGGACTCAAGGTCGTGGTGGCGCCCGTCTTTGTGACCGTCACCACCACCATTATCGCCTTTGCCCCGCTTTTCTTTTTACCCGGTATTCCCGGAAAATTCGTGCTGCCCATCCCCCTGGTGATTACCTATGCGCTGCTGGCCAGCCTTTTTGAGGCTTATTTTATTCTGCCCAATCATTTGACCGGCCATACCCTGCAAAAGGCCACGCCGGATGCAAGTGAAAAACTGGCGGACAGAAAATGGTTTAAAAACCTGCAGGCCGGATATCTGCGCCTCTTGAACCTCGCGTTGCATCACCGGGTGATCCTTATTGGCATATTCATTGCGCTTTTTGTGGGTTCGCTTTTTTATGCGGCGGTAAAGATGAAATTCGTGCTCTTCCCGCAAACGACTATTGAAACCAGCACCTGGTATTTGGAGGCCCAGCGCGACACGTCTTTGGAAAAAATGGATGGGCTGACGCGGCAGCTGGAGGCAATCCTGGCCCGGCAGCCCCAAAATGCAATTTTGTCCTATTCAACCCGCATCGGCCGCGGCCGATGGGATATGCCGGAGAATGAAAATGTCGCCACCCTGGTCGTCAATTATCCGCCGGCCGCCGAGCAGAAATACGATCCCGGGAAAATCGTGGCGGAGCTGGAAAAAATCCTCAACCATATGCCGGAGATGCAGGAATGGCGGCATGAAGTGGCGCGCGGCGGGCCTCCGGTCGGCGGGGATGTGGAGATCGACTTTATAGGCAATGACAACCAAAGGCGGTCGGAGCTGGTGAAAAAAGTCGCGCAGTTTTTGCGCGGCCTTGAGGGGGTCACGGACGTGGAAAGTTCGGAAAAGGCCGGCAAGCCCGAAATGGCGCTGGAGTTTGATTTCCGGCGTTTGGCGCGATACGGTTTGAACGCCGCGGACGTGGGTCTGGCCGTGCGCACGGCCCTGGAAGGCACGATTGTCAGCCGGACCTACACGCCCGAGGAGCGTATTGACTACCGCGTTTTGCTGCAAAAAAAAGACCGCGAATCCCTGGATACCATCAAACGCCTGTATGTGTACAACGCCCAGCGGGTCCTGGTGCCCATCACCCATGTGGTCAGATTCAAGGAAAGAACCACCATGGTGAAAATCGAACATTTAAACGGCGACCGCTTTACAAAAATAACGGCCAATCTCGACAAGAAAAAAATAACGCCGCTGGAAGCAGTGGGGCGGTTGAATGCATACCTGCCCGGGATCATGAGGGAATATCCGGGTTTTCGTTTCCAATTAGGAGGAGAAGCCAAAGAGAGCCAGGCTTTTTTCACCGAAGTGGCGGTGGCCTTTGTGATCGCGGTTTTGGCGATTTATTTCATCCTCTCCCTGCTTTTTAACTCCTTCTTACAACCTTTTATTGTCATGATCACCATCCCCTTCGGCATTGTAGGCGTCATATGGACATTTGCCATTCACGGCCTGGAATTTTCATTTTTGACCCTGATCGGCATTGTCGGTTTATCCGGAATAGTGGTCAATGATTCGCTGATCATGGTGGATTACATCAACCGTTTGGTGCGTGAAAAAGGCTGCCGCAACTTCCAAGACTATCTGGATGCCGCCATGCAGGGCGCCAAAACCCGTTTGCGCCCCATCATTTTAACCACCCTCACAACAGCAGCCGGAGTTATGCCCACGGCCTACGGCCTCGGCGGGTATATCGAATCCTTGGCGCCAATGGTGCTGGCCATTGGCTGGGGCATTACTTTTGCCTCCACCCTGACCTTATTCCTGGTGCCGGGTTTGTATGTGTTGGAAGTTCAATTCGAAATGCTTCTGACCCGGTTGATTCCCGCGCTGCCACTGAAAACACAATGTGCAATGCCCTTGTCTTTGCTGGAAAATAATGCACGACCACTTGTGCGCAAACGGAAACAGCATAAATAAGTTCCGCATAAAGCAGGTTTGGCCCAACCCTGATGAAAGTATTACCCGCATATAAACCAAAACCACCAAAATGCAACTATTTCAACAGCCTGGATTTATACTTTAAAAATAGTGGCAAAATATTATCATAAATTATCCCGCGAAGATCCAAAATGAAACGCCATTGGTAATAAATAATAAATAAAGGTATTTTCAATTAAGTGAGGAATTGTATTTAAAAACCATTATGATATACTTAAATAATTAAAAAAACACCCTTTCTGACGACATTATATCGAATTCGGACCTAAGGAAAAATGCTGAAAATATTTTCACTGATATTCTGGCGCAATACTGGAAGAAAGTCATGGCTCCAGTTGTTTGTTTTTACGGTGTCAGTGACCTTTCTCTTGCCTTATTTGGCCTGGGCTTTTGAACCAGCCAGCTATACGGTTCGAAAAACCGGCCAGGTTTCCATTCAACACCTCGGCCAACCTTTTGCACTTCCGGACAAATTGGGGAAAATAAGCAGGGGTTTTCAAGGAAATCAAACCCTGGTTATTCACATTCAGGATTTGCATTGCCACTACGAGGTTCAAAAAAACATTGCCGGTATTATTGCCCATCTGGCCGAGGCGTACCGGCTTCGCCTGGTGGGTGAAGAAGGCGCTTTTGCCACGGTCAACACCAGCAAGTTCAGCACTTTTCCTGATGCCAAAGTGCGGCGGGAAGTTGCTGATTTTTTTGTCCGGGAAGGAAAGCTGACAGGAGCGGAATTTTACGCCGGAACCGGCAAACATCCGATTCACCTGGTGGGCATTGAAACGCCAGAACTCTACCGGCAAAGCCAACAGGCGGTCAAGTCATTCCTCAACCAGGAAACCCTGGGGTATTGTCAAGACCTCCGGGAACAACTGGATGCCTTGAAGCCGGGCATTTACCCGCCCCGGCTCCGGGCCTTTGATCAAAAACGCAGCCAATACCGCCAAGGCCGGCTTGAATTCGCGGCCTATTCCTCTTTTCTGGCCAGCGCCGCCGCCAAAGCCGGGCTTTCCCTGGCAGCCTATCCTGCGCTGGCCGCATATCTGGAAAACAGACCCCGGGGGATTTTCCCGCGGATTGAGCCGGACCTGGTTTTCAGGGAAGCGGATGCCCTGGACGCCTGCCTGCGCAGGAAAATGTACGCCAGCGACAATGAACAGGAACTGGACGACCTTTGCCACCGCCTGGACATCATTGAAAAACTTCTGAGCATTTCGGTGACCGCCGAGGAACTCGGGGAATTCCGCTCCCTGCGCTCGGCGTTTTTCATCCGGCATTTTCTTGCCTTCATTGAGCTGCATACCCAAGGCAATGAGTGCTATTGGGATGCGGGGATCCACCAGCTGGACAACCATCTGAAAACCGTTGAAGCCTTTTACCAGCTGGCCGAGGAGCGCAGCCTGAAATTTGTGGACAATCTCCTGCAGCAGATGCAAAGCACCGGGGAACAAATCGCGGTCATGATTTCCGGGGGCTTCCACACCCAGGAGATACTCGGTGAACTGGAGCGCCGCGGCATATCCTATGTGTCCGTCAAGCCCTCTTTTAGCCGCCCGGATTTGGTGAATCCCTATTTCCAGCTGTTGCAGGGCCGGCGGACGCCGCTGGAAAAACTGCTGGCGCAAAACCAAAACATTCTGGCTTTGCGCACTTCCTGCGCGGACGGCGCCTACCAACCGCAGCAAGTGGTCCTCACCGCGGACATCCAAAATCCCGGGCAACAAAATTTTGCCGGCTGGTCGGAATTCACCCTGGAAAACGCAGAGGTCGTGGCCCTGAAAAGCCGGGGCTTGGCCAATCCGGATGTGCTCAAATCCATGCGGGGATTGCTGCAGCGCTTTTCAGGCAATGAGCCGCACATAGGCGTGCGCCTGGACGAGCGTTTCCTGGCGCAAAACCAGGCCTTGGCGGAAAAAAGCGGGAAATCACTCCCCCTGTTGATCATCCCCACGCTGTTGCCGGATGCGCAGGGCGGCCAGGTGGAAATCCTGGCTTCCTGGTCGCCCGCCTGGTCCCTGGCGGCGGATCAGCCCGGCGTTTTCCAGCAACAGGTAATCAACGGACACCGGTATTTATTTGTCAACAGCGCGGATATGCCCAGG
>JAFGIQ010000173.1 GCA_016929575.1 candidate division FCPU426 bacterium | reverse complement strand
GATCCTGGCAGTATCTGGGCACAGCTGTGCAGCTGACGGGCAATACCTTTTGGTTTGCGCCCGGCGCCTATGCGGTCGGCGACTATATTACTGCCACCTGTACGGATACAAGCAACAACACTTCATTTTACTCCGCTGCCTATCAAGTGCCCTTGCCGCCTTCGCCGACACCTACGGCTACAGGGTCGTCCACTCCTTCGGCCACGCCCACTTTTACCATCACCTCCACTGCCTCGGTCTCGCCCACATCCAGCCATTCTGCCACCTTGACGATGACCGGCACCCAGTCGCCGACATTTACTCCCACGCCCACCCATACGCCTACCGCCACCATTTCAACCACCTCCACGGCCACTCCGACTTTTACCGAATCCCCCATGATATCGGCTACATCCACTCCCACCTGTTCGCCGACTTTCACGCCAACTCCGACCATCACCGAGACCTCGACCATCAGCCCCACCTCCACCCAATCGCCACTGCCAAGCGCCACTCCGACTTTAACCTCCACAGCCACAGTATCGCCCACTTTGACTATCAGTCCCACAGCCTCGGCGAGTCCTGAGGCCTCTTTTACGCCGGATTACCCGGGCGGTCTGGGCATCAGCCAGGTGTATCCCAATCCCGCCAGGGATGTCATGTATTTCCTGGCCGACTGCGGTACAACTTTTGCGGAAGTGATGATATCCATTTATAATCCAACCGGCGAACAAGTTGCGGGAATCCATGAATCCGCCAGGCCCGGAGTTAACCGCCTGGTTTGGCATTGCCAGGACATGCCTGCAGGGGTGTATTATGTAATCATGGAAGTAAAGGGACACTATAAGAAGAATTTTAAAATTGCGATAGAGAAATAGAATTACGCCCGGCTCCGCCAAGGCTACGCCGTGGCAAGCAGATTCCAAACGCGGATTACACAGACGGAAAGATGGATTGCCAGGATTAATCAGGATTAAAAAAGATATTTGAAATGGATGGCAGGAGAGGCCGCCCCTCTCGCTTATCTTTATTAGGCAAGGGACTGCATGGAATCAAAAGAAAAACGTTTTCCGCAAATTTTGTCTTTGCTCAAAAAGCATTATCCTGACACCCGCATTGCTTTGCATTATCACAATTCCTTTCAACTGCTCGTGGCCACCATTTTGTCAGCACAATGCACCGACGAGGTGGTCAACCGGGTTACGCCGGGGTTGTTTCAAAAATACGCTTCGCCCGGGGCCTTGGGCAAGGCACAGCTGGAGGAGGTTGAAGCGCTCATAAAATCCACGGGTTTTTTCCGCAACAAGGCCAAAAATCTCGTGGCCATGTCCAAAGCATTAACCGGCCGGTTTGGCGGGGAAGTGCCGAAACGGATGGAGGATTTGATCACCCTGCCTGGAGTGGCGCGCAAAACCGCCAATGTGGTGTTGGGTTCCGCTTTCGGCATTTCCGAGGGCGTGGTGGTGGATACGCATGTCAAGCGCCTGGCCTTTCGTCTGGGATTGACCAAACAGTCCGATCCGATAAAAATAGAGCGGGATTTGATGGCGCTTTTACCCAAAGAGGAATGGCACGCTTTTTCCATCCGCATGATCTTCCACGGCCGCCGGATCTGCGAAGCCAAAAAGCCAAAATGCCGTATATGCCCCCTGGCGGATTTGTGCCCGAAAAAGGGGATTGCAGCTGACTGATAAAATGTGCACATGCAGCCCTGATATTTTTAGCCATGCAGCCACAGCCAGGCCTATAGGGTGCGCTGCTCCAGGGGCGGACAGTGATTGGTGTTTTTTAGAATTGCGCAATCGGCAAAAGCAAAGGACAAAAAATGTCTGTTACAATGACAGTTAAACAACAGCAATTCAATGCCGCCATGGAAAAATATGATAAAAAACCAGAGTACCAGCTGGTGGGAAGGGTGGTTTCTTTTGCGGTCATTGTGCTCCAGGTTTTGCTGGCGGTTCTTACCATTTCCCAATCCATCGGTCCGGCGCAGCAGGTTTTGGTTTTTGCCGCCGCATATATAGCGGCCGATTTTATTAATGGCCTGGTGCATATGTTCATGGACAATAACGATGATTACGAGTCGCCTGCCGGCCCGCTCGTAGCCAGTTTCCATCTGCATCACCGGACGCCACGGTATAAAAAGAACAATGTCCTTTTTGTGTACTACCATGAATCGGGCGCGAAAATATGGCTGGCCTTTTTTCTGGTTTTTGCAGTTTTGGGCGTTTGGCAGGGTGTGTTGTCAGGCGTGGCGGCGTATGGCGTGCTGTATTTTTCCGTATTGTCCTCGATCGCCGAAGTTTCACATTATCTTTGCCATGTGCCCCTATCGGGGATGACGCGATTTTTGGGACAAATCGGTCTGCTCATGTCAAAACGCCATCATCGGCCGCATCATACCGAGGACAATGTGAACTATGCATTCCTCAACGGCATGACCGATCCGCTGCTGAACGTCATCGCCAAGCATGTGTATCCCGGGTATAAAAAAACCACGGATATTCATTACGCCCAATATGCAGGCGCGGACACGGAAAACCGCGCCTGAAAAAGATGCGCCGGAAGCAATGCGGTATCCTTTGATGTACAAGGGGATACGCTCTCCATGAAGAGGCTGTCTTCATGCTGCGTGCGCGGTTTCATTGCCCCGGAGTGGCGGGTGAAAGGGTGTTGTTATGGTTCGTCATCCCGGCGAAAGCCAGGGTCCAGGGACGTTGCACTAAAAGTATTTCTGAACACCGCTTGAAAGTCTGCAGGCAGTATTCGCGTAATATGGACACAAATGTGCCGGCATGAAAAGCTAACAACGACCTGTGACCCCGCTTGCTGGAAAAGAGTATTCGTGTGAAGCCCGGCATCCAAAGTGCACTTGGCGCAATCATCCGCTGATGTTATAATACGCCCATTAAAAGTATTGCCGGCCCTACGTGGCGACAAAAAAACAAAAGCGCAAAACATATCCGCCTGTAGTGGAAGAGGAAACACGCATGCCAAACAGCCGCAAATTGTTGCGGGACAGGAAAAAGATAACCGTGGCCGCTTTATCCGTCACCTCCAACACTCTGTTGGTCATCGGGAAATTGGTGATTGGCTGGCTGATCGGGTCTGTCTCGGTGATTTCCGAGGCCATACATTCCGGCGTGGATTTGATGGCGGCTTTGATTGCCTATTTTGCGGTCCGGACTTCCGCCAAACCGGCCGACAGGCATCATCCATTCGGACACGGCAAGATAGAAAACATTTCCGGCGTCGTGGAAGCGATCCTGATCTTTCTGGCGGCCGGCTGGATCGTCTATGCGGCGGTCAAAAAAATCATCCATCCCGAGCCCTTGGAGGCGGTCGGGTGGGGCGTGGGGATTATGCTTTTTTCCGCTGCTCTCAATTTTATTATTTCAGAAATGCTTTTTAAGGTCGGCCGGGAAACAGATTCCATGGCCTTGCAAGCGGACGGCTGGCATTTGCGCACAGATGTATGGACCTCTCTGGGCGTGATGGCAGGATTGGGTCTGATCTGGGTTAATGAAAAGATTTTCAGCGGCCTGCATTTCCATTGGCTGGATCCGGCGGCCGCCATCATGGTGGCTTTGTTGATCATCCGTGCGGCTTACCGGCTTACCCGGGAAGCCGCGCGGGATCTGATGGATGCCAGCCTGTCGCCTGAAGAATTGGCATGGATTCGCGCGCTCATCATCAAGCATTGCCCTCCGGTTTGCGGTTTTCACCGTTTGCGCACGCGCAAGTCCGGGGCCACGCGTTTTGTGGAGTTTCATTTGCTGGTGCACAGCCAAATGTCCGTGGAAGATTCACACTGCTTAACCGACGACCTGTCCGAACACATCGAAAAAAAATTTACCGGCTCCAGCGTGACCATTCATATTGAACCCTGCGCCGGGTATTGCAGCAAAATATGCCGTGCCGGCTGTCTGCTAACACCCGGGGAACAGGTTAAAATGAAAAAGGGGGATGCCTGACCGCAGGCACAGCTGTATGCCGCCATCCGCTCAGGACTGCAACACGCGGTCCGGGTTTTTTTTAGCGGCATCCGGCTGTTTTTGGAACCCACCCCACCGGGCACCGGCCAGAATGAAGACGCCAAGCAAAGCCAGCCCGGTCACTCCGGGGAGGTGGGCAAAAAGGGGATTGGTCAGGTCAGTGAAACTCTGGGCGACCAAAGCACTGCTGTAGAGCGTGGCCCGGGCAATAGCAGGCGCCAACACACTGCCGGAAGCCTGGCGCAACCAGGTGAAAAGGATGCTGGTCTCCAAGGCGTAGATAAGCCCCAAAAACGGCGCCAGCAGTGTCCTGTCCGCGTATAAATAACCTTGAAAAAACAAAGGCAGCTTCCACAACCACCAGAGCAATCCCGCCGACAAGGCAATGGTCCAAAAATGATGATGGCGCAGCCTGTGGTAGAGGCAGCCCCGCCAGGCGATTTCTTCCAGCCAGGCGGGCAGAAACCACAGGAGGGGTCCAAAAAACCACATGCCCAGCCAGAAAAACCAGGGATTTGGCGCGGAAGCGGCGGTTGAACCGGCATCGGCCTGTAAACGAAGAATGAGATGATGGTGTGCTGCTCCGAGATACCAGTCCCATTCGGTGAACCCGCAAAAAACACTGATGGCTCCGGCCAGGGCACCCAACAGCGGCAGCAAAAACCAGGCAGGAAGCAAATAATAAAGGATGCCCTTCTGTGCGGACAATGCCGGACGCCAGTCGCCGGCTGAAAACAACACGGCGGCAAGTGCGGCCAATCCGGGACCCAGGCTTAAACCGGCCAGCGCCCAGGCCGCCTGGCCGGAGACATCCCAACCCAGGTCCCAATTCCAGCCACGAAAGGTGAAAGCCGGAATCCAGCCGGCAGCCAGCAGCAAAAGAATGAAAAGGGCGTCAGCACCCAGCCGACGGAGTATGAAAGGGGGGGACAGGCGCATGGCGGTATTATAGGATGCCGGACTTTGCCGGAGCAAGATGAAAAACAGTGAACAGCAGGATGTTGGGCCGGGCGGTGATTTTTAAACCAACCTACTTGACACCGTGTCATGACTCGCGGTAACGTATTGCCTATGGAATCAAGAATATGCTTGCATCACATCTGCGTGCGTGTTTCCAATTTAAACCAGTCCGAGATGTTTTACGGCGGCTTTTTGGGACTGAAGAAGCTTTATGCCTTTACAGTGCAGGCGGAAGACGCACGGGTGCTGTTTAATCTTCCATCGGAGTGCAGATTCCTCACCTTTGAATGCCCCGAGGGCGGAGGGCTGGAGCTTTTTCAAACAGAGGGCAATAGCAGGGCATCTGCTGGCTGTCATTTTTGCCTGGGGGTTTATAACCGGGAGCCTTTATTGGAAAAGTTGCGGCAGGCCCAGGTGACCATCCGGGAAACCGTGCGGGAGGACCGGCGGATTGTATTCGTACTTGATCCGGACGACAATCTTATAGAATTAAAAGAACTCGAGGGGTGAAGCAAGGTGCGGGAGCAGGCATGAGTCTTTTAATGTAAAGAGGGGTGGAGGATGCCTTTTTGTCCAAAGTGCGGTTATGAATACCGGCCCAGCATGTCGCGCTGCCCGGATTGTGACGAGACCCTGGTTGCCGCCCTGCCGCCGGATCAAGGCGGGCTGATTGAGACCGTGGAATTATGCAAGGTGCCGGATGAAGTAACCGGGATGGCTGTTCAAGCGTATCTGTTGGAGGCAGGCATTGATGCCAATCTGCGTGATATGCGTGCCAGCTTTTACGCCAATGTATTGGCGAACATGCAAGGGTATTGGGGCACAATTATTATAGCCAAGACTGATGAACAAAAGGCGAGGCAAATATATAAAGAATTTCAGAACGCATTCGGCTAACAAGGTTTTGGGTATCAGAATCATACTGTCTGTCTGGTCGCCTTGCCGGCATGGTTTTTACCAAATCCAGAGGTTGTTTGTTGCTTTGCCGGTCCCGGCCAGGATATGGACATGCCGGGGGCATGAAGCCGGGGTCGGTGTACAAGGCTGGGCCGATGACGCCTGAATGGCGTTGCCACCATTGGTCATGAAGAGAAGGAGGCGTCGATGAGCAAAGAAGAGGATCACCCAGGATCTCCGCAAGAGCAGGAAACCGCCAGGGACCAGGCTTTTTACATTAAAGTCCCGGAAATTCCCCAGGTCGCGAGTGCCGAAGCGGACCACCTTGAACAGCAGTTGCTCTCCAACTTGAAAGCCCGCGGTCCGCGTTCCGAGACCTTGAAACCCCTGGCCGTATTTTACAGCCGCGTATCCCGGCAGGAACACGCTTATCAATACTTGAAAATGTGGATGAAGCATGCCAAAAACAAGGAAGAACTCGCCGAGTGTCTGCTCATGTCCGGGCAATTGGCAGAACAAGTCGGACAGCCGGAACCTGCCATTGCTTTTTATCGGGAGGCATTGGCGCAAAATGCCGGAGATGCGCAGATCAACTATTACCTGCACAACAATCTGGCATACTGTCTTAATCTGCAGGGCGAGTTTGAGAAGGCGTTGACGCACTGTGAGACCGCCATAAAAATAGACCCTTCGCGCGCCAATGGCTATAAGAACCTGGGAGTCAGCCAGGCCGGCCTGGGAAGGTATGCACAGGCGGCCAAGGCCTGGATTCAGGCCACCCATGTCAATGTATCCGATGCGCGCGCCTGTGAACTGCTGTCGCAGTGCCTGGAGGAACATGCAGAAGCCCTGCGCAGGGAGATTCCGGATATCGACGAGCAGGCGTCGCATTGCCGCAGGGCGGTGCAAACAGCCCAAACCGGCCGTTTTGCGGACTGGGCCCGCGGATTGACGCTGAATTAATCCCTGCCAGCCGCAATAATTCGTTGGAAAAGCATGCTGGCTGTGGTAACATACGACGACGTTTATCATGCGGTATTCAGGAGGCTGAGTAAAACATGCCGGCAATTATTCGTTCGCGCAGGACCGCCCCCAACCGGCCTGCGGCTATTCGTCGCAAAATGAAAGGGGCCGAAAGGGAAATCCGGGCGCAGGAAAGCCAGCTGCAAAGCCAGGTTGTCCAACAGCAGGATGCTGTTTCTTTGCCGGCGGCAGCAACGGAAACCGCCCGCGAATTACAGCCGCAGGAAAATCATCCGGCAACACCCGGGGAAAAAACGGATACACCCCGTATTGCCGTTAAAAGAATCCGCGATGGGGTCACCGTGGAACAAACTGTCCAATACCTTCCCGCCAAGGGCAAACCTGCTGTGTTTGCCACGGTCCGCCTGACCACTTCCATGCGCGGGAAACGCAAAACAGACGGTCTTGCGGAAGCCGCCTACCTTTTGCGCCTGGAGGTCATGGCAGCCAGCGAGGCGGTGCGCCTGGAAGGCCTTCGTCTGGGCCCCTGGCAATTGCATGATCTCAGTCTGGAAACCCACGGCTTGCTTGTCACCGAACCGCTTTGGACCGGCTTTCAACCCCTGTATGGCCCTATTAAAGGCAGGCTGATACTGGGGGACACACTGCGCAACCGGCTCCTGGATTTGCCTTTCCATACGGAAGCGACCATTCCTGGTCCGGAGCCATTTGGTCCTTGAGCGGATGCTGCAATATGCCTGCACAACGCAGGCACCTACCTTGACGGCGAAAGTGATGGGGGTAGTGCCATCACTGGAGGCTGGACCTGCGGCGGATTGGATTTCGCTGGCACGGAAAATGGCTTCATGCCAATGACAGGAACCAAGGATGCCACTGTAATGGCCGGGATGCAGTCATACGTGGTCAGATACAACCACAGCCGGTATGTTTGTCTCCTGCTGCCAAACCGGCGCAACCGCCATGTGCGCTTGCGGATTGTCCCTGGACAACCCTCCCCGGCCGACCACGCGGCTGCATGCTGCTGCACAGAAACGCACTCCGAATACGGCCAATTGCACTTGTTTTGGGTGCCGGCAGCCGTGCCTTTCATCGTGCAAGTGACGTACCCGCCCACCTTGGCGCGCAGGGAAGTATGCCGCCTGGTAGACGAGCACGCGGCCTGGATTGCCAGGCAATGCCAGCGGCTGATAAAGGAAACCAGCTCCTTTGCCCGCCAGCGGCTGCCGGGGAAAAACAAATTGCTTTACCGAGGCAAGGTCTGCCGTCTGGTGGTGGTCAAAGACACACGCCGGGAAACAGCGGCCTGGCAGGATGGGTGCATGGTTTTAAGACTGCATTCGGACGAGCGGGAGTATGTCAACAGATATATTCATCGCTGGTTTACACGGGAAGCCCTGCGGGTCATCGGCCGGCGGATTCAAGAGATCGGCGCCCCCTGGGCCGGCAAGCCGTTTCGGATCCGCATCAATAATCCGAAAACGCGCTGGGGCAGCTGTTCCGCCCGGGGCACTTTGAGTTTCAGCTGGAAGCTGCTGATGGCTCCTGATTATGTCTGCGACTATATCCTGGTTCATGAATTGGCGCATCTGCAGGAAATGAACCATTCGGCGCGGTTCTGGAAACTGGTGAGCGACCACGGCGCCAATGTCAAACGGGCAAAACTCTGGCTTAAAACAAACGGACGCAAGCTGGATATGCAACCATGGTGCCGATAGGGAGATATACATGCAAGCAGTCATATGGAAGGCCATTGGGTTGGCGGCAGCCGGATTGACCGCCACTTCTTTCCTGCCGCAACTCATTGCCCGTTTGCGTGATCCGCGCGCAGTCCGTATTTCCAACGGGACCCTGGCGTGTTTCATGACCGGTGTGTTTTTATGGACACTGTACGGCGTGCATTTGCAGGATGCCATCATCATCGGCGCCAATATTTTCATTTTCGCCAATTTGACGGCCATTGCCGCAGTGCAATTTTGGCAGGACAGAAAATGAATGAATATTTGCGGGCTTGATACGTCCGGCGACGGGGGGGGTGTTGCCTGCTCATCATGACCAGTCCGACTAAAAAAAGCTAAAGTTTTCATCAGCGCGCCGATATTATCCGATAAGGCCAGATTATAAGACGGGTCCGCCAAAGGTTACTTCGGCGTGAAGTAAAAAATGATTCTGTCTGAAGCGCAATCTTTAATTTTAAATTAAAAAGGGAGGAGAGAAAATGAAGAGGAACGCATTGGTGTTGTGCTCGGTGTTGTGTGGTTTTATTTTGGCGGCAGGGATTCCTTTCGCTTCTGCCCAAGAAGAAACAGAGGAATATGCCGCCGATACAGCACTTGACGAAGAATCGGCCCTTGCTGAGGAACCCGAAGCTGCGGCCGAGCCCGCGCCTGCGGCTGAACCTGAACCAGCCGCCACACCTGAAACCGTTTCTCCGCCTGTTGTTGAGCAGCCAAAGCCTCCTGCAGCCAAGGCGGAGATTAAAAAACCCACCGAATTGGTGCTTTTCACCGAAATACCTGTGGCCGTGATTACCAAGACCCTGAAGAATTACACGCCGGCATCAATCACCCTGATTACGGCGGAACAAATCCGCCTCACCCCGGCCAGAAATTTGTATGATTTAATAGAAATTTATGTGCCGGGGGCATTTTGGGTTAATCACCACGAAAGCCCGCATTTTGGCGTGCGGGGAATCATTTCAGACCGGAATTATAAATTCCTGCTGCTGGTCAACGGCCGCCGGGTGAACCAGGACGCCCACAGCGGAGCGGAATTGCTGCTGGAAAACTGGGACTTAAACGATATTCAGAAAATAGAGATCGTGCGCGGCCCCGGATCCGTCACCTACGGTCCGGGCGCCATTGAAGCGGTTATCAACATCACCACGAAAAACGCCAGCACCAGCCCCGACACCAACGCCGGCGTACAGTACAATTATCCATATGATTCCAAAGGCATCCATATCAGCCAAGGATTTTCAGAAGAGAATTGGAATTGTTACGCCTACGGCAGTATTGTCCGCACCAGCGGCATCATCCCGGACCAATTTTATGTCAACACCAACAACCAAGCCGGATACTTGGGCGAGGATCCGGATTTCATCAACAACCGTTCCCTTTATTATTTCAACGACGCCGATGCCCTGCCGCAGGTGAAATTCAATTTGGATGTTAATATTCTAAACGAATGGAACCTGTATACGCATTACAGCAATTTTGGCACCTCCCGCATACTGGGACCGCAGACGCTCCTGCCCAACGGGGACCAGGTCAATTACAAGGAAAACAAAGACCAGGGCATGCTGGCCATGCTGCGCAACAAACGCGAAATTACAGACAGCCTGGAATTGAAAAGCGCCCTGAGTTTCAGCTCCCTGGACCACCAGCGGCGTGCGTACAGTGTGTCCGGCGGAGGGGACCGGAATGTCAATAACATACGCAATTTAAACCATAAATTCGCGGAAAGCGAACTTTTGGGCAGCGTCATCGGCAATTACAGCCTGACCGAACAATACCAAATAGCCCTGGGCATGGAATACTCGCAGAAGTGGTTCGGCCCGGGCTGGAACGGCAATGACTCCAATTTCCGCATGGGTGACAGCAGCAACATCTTCGGGTCGCAGGAGGCTGCCGACGAAGCCGGGATCACCGGCCCCTATTTCCTGGCCGAGAACGGCTGGCAGGCCAACAAGTATTCCGTTGTTACCGAATTCAACCTGGCGTTTGATCCCAAACTGAACCTGATCGTATCCGGCCGCATGGACGACCACGAGTATGCGGATGCCAATTATTCCCCGCGGGTCTGCTTGATCTCCGACTGGGATACCATCGGCATATTCAAATTGATCGGGCAGCAATCAGTGCGCATGAACACCGAGGAACAAATGCTGCTGGCACATCTGACCGGAGCGCCGATAGCCCTGGAGACGCTGAAAGGGTGGGAATTCATCCACAAGATAGCGCCGTTGGGGGGCATGGAAATAAACACCGCTGTGTACTATAACACCCTGGAAATCGTAGGCTGGCGGACAGTGTCCATTACCAACCCCGATTTTTCCTTCGGCGACAGCACCTTATTGGGCACCTTGCGGTTATGGGGCGTAGACTTGGAAGGCAAGTACACGTGGGAAAACCTGACCGTGGGATTAAGCCAGACCTATTGCAAACAGCTGGATTTCACGCTGGCCGAAGGGCAGCGCAGCTCCGGCATCAGTTATGCGGACTATAATTATCCGGTCGGCGGAGGCGTTCTCAGCGACACGGGGAATGACATCAACAACTGGGCCAATATCTCGACCAAGTTTTTTACGGATTACAAGATTGCGCCCCAACACACCGTGCATATGAATGTGCGCGTGCTGTGGGGCATGGAAGGCCCCCAGGACGGCCTGGAAATGCTGGAGAAAGCGGCCGAGGGCACCAGCAGCGAGGCGGCGTTGGACAACGCCATCAAGGAGGTCCGGGATAAAAACGCCTATAAAATGGATCTGCGCCTGGATGCCTCCTACCGCTATGATCTGACGGAGAGCCTGGGCATCATCCTGTACGGCATGAACCTGCTCAATGTCAACGGCAACAAACGCTATGCCTATGACGCCGGCATCGTGCGGCTCGCCCCGTATCGCACCAATTGGGTAGAAGAACCGTTGTCCGTGGGGGTGAAGGTGGATTACAGCTTCTGAGGATATCCTGAAATAGCGGTTGCACGGATGCGCGGGGAAACGAACCAACGGCATCCGGTGCAGTGAAAAATCGCGCAATAAAAAACCCGCCTGCAGGCGCGCAGGCGGGTTTTTTATTGCATCGGGAAATAAGCGCCGGCCGATTAAAAATAAAACATGATGCCGCCTGAAAGGCTGCTGACGGCCGCATCCGTGATGCCGATATTGCCTTCCAGCAGAAATTCCATTTGCGAGGCAATGGGAATGGCCACGCCGATATCGACATACAGGGGGAAGAAAATTTCCGTATCGTCCCCGGTGTCCACGAATTCAATATCCGCATCCAGGGCGCCGAAAAGGTTGAAGGTCCTGAAATTATTGGAGAGCAAAAGGGTGGCGTCCAAGCCGAGATTGTCCGAACCATGAACGCCTGCTGCAAAAGAGAGGCCGGGACCGCGCTTGGTGTCCGGGATGAGCCCGAATTCCACATCCGCCCCGAAAACCGTGTCCGCCCCCAAACCGATTTTTAAATCAAGGTCGATTCTGCTGGTCAGGCCCAGCCCGCCGTGAATAAAAAGCATGAACTCGGAGGGGGAGAACGTGATTTCCGGTTCCAGGCCAAGGGCAAAGTGGCCGGATTTGATGATGCCCGCGGTTCCGAACACGCCTGCTTGTGCAGGTTGAAGGAGTGTTGTTGTGAAGCCTACCAAGAGTAATGCCATAAGTATTCTTTTCACTTTTATCACCTCAAAATAAGTATTTTGCCTGCTGCCATGCGCAAGCGGATGTCATTATAACATGCGTCCTGATGATGGCAAGCTAAAACCGAGGACAGGGAAATAAAAAAGGCTCTTCATGCCGGCAGGCGCGGGGCAAAACAGCGGCGCCACCAGGGCAGCCGGGCGCGCAAGGCGGAGCGGATGCTAGGCAGGGCAGCTTCTGCGGCTTGTTCGCCGGCTTGTATGATCTCGCGGGCCGCATGAAAGGCATGCCATTCAAAATTCATGTTGGTCACAGCGATCAGGCAGTCAGCCTCTTTAAGATAGCAATCCCTTAGTGTTTTACACGCAATCATGTCAGCCCGCAGCCATATTTCAATGCCGGTGCCAAATTTGGCAGTGCTGGGCATAAACGGGGATACATCAACGGCAATGGTAAAATTTGCTCCCAAAGCATGGGTCTCAAGTACGGGCACGAGGGCGACAATAGCGCCGTCGACCAGCTGCATGCCTTCGTGTTCCACGGGCGGAAAGACGCCTGGTATGGCCGCAGAAGCCTGGGTGGCGCGCAGCAAGGGGCCTTGTTGAAAGAGATAGGACTTGCCTCCCAACAGATCAGCCGCCACACAGCCAAACGAGAGGGGAAGATCCTCAATATTTATTTCCGGCAGAAGAAGAGAAAGCATTCTTTTTACCTTGGCTTCGGCAATGATGTGGTTTTTGGTCAGCACAGAGGTGAGCAGATAAACCTTGGTCAGGTTTTCCAGGGTTTTTTCCAGGTTGCGCTTGATGGCAGTGCCGGATTTTGCGCCTTGAAATTTTCCAAATCCCAGGTCGGCCATTTGGGGGTTTTCCAGCTGGCGGATGACCTTTTCCTCGGTCAGGCGGGCGTCTTGAAAGTGGCAGTACAAAGCGCCGATAATGGAGCCCATGGAAGTGCCGGCCACAACCTGCGGAATAATACCCGCGTTTTCCAGAACTTTAAGCACGCCAATATGCGCCAGGCCGCGGGCTCCGCCTCCTCCCAGGGCCAAACCAATGGATAGCTTTTTATTTCTGCCGGCCGGATGTGGCAATGTCTCAATCCTCACCAGGGAGTACTCCGCGTTTTTATGCCTGTCCGCGGGGGCATTGCGCCGGATCGCAGGCT
>JAFGIQ010000172.1 GCA_016929575.1 candidate division FCPU426 bacterium | reverse complement strand
TCTGGCGAGGTGGTGGGCGCGCGCCCTTTGTTGATGGCATCCGCCGCCTGGTCGTCGAACACGACCTGGTTGCCGTCCGGCGTCACTTTGCCTGTGACCTTGTCGCCATTGGGCAGGGTGACAGTCACTTCCTGGTCCGCCAGATTTGCCAGGGGGCTGGTGCCAGGAGCCTCGGACATGGCGCCGCCCAGGGCGTCCATGGATCCGCTCAGGGACACATTGCCGCCGGCATCCACATTCAAGGTGGCGCTTTTGCCGTTGGGAAGCGTTACATCAAATTTTCCGCCGCCATTGGCCTGAAGTTCGGCCATGGCCTTTTGATTGCCCGACGCGGACACATTGCCCTGGGCGTCTATGCCAAGGGTTATTTCCTCTCCGCTGGGCAGGGTCACATCCAGGTTGCGGCCCGCGGGCACATTGTTGTTGCCGCTAAGCGACTGCAGGGCCGAAGAAGACCCCTCCACCTGCACGCTGTTGGTGTTGGGATCGTACTTTAAGGTCGCCTCCTGTCCGTCAGGAAGCGTCACGGTTTCGGTGCCGCCGTTCAACAGGTTTTCCAAAGCCGCGGCATCCCCGTTCACCTGCACATTCCCTGCGCCGTCCACGCTCAGTTCCACGTCCCCGCCATTGGCCAGCTTGCCTTTGGTCGTGGTGGCGGGCCCGCTGCTGCCCGCGCCCCCTTCCAGCGTGGATTCCCCGGCTGCTCCCAGGGAAATTTCACTGCCTTCGCCCGGCTTGACCACCTGGCCGTCTGTCTTCACGGTGGGGCCGTCCACCGGCTCTCCGCCCGCAGGATCCCCGCTGCTGGGATCGCCGCTGATCCGGTCGCCTTTTTTCAAATCATCTGCACCGCGCGCCCGGTCCCCGCCGGCGCCCGCGCTTTTGTCCAAGCCCCCGGGTTCCCCGTCAAAACCCCGGGTCAGATCCAGGTCCTTGACCGCTATGTCTTTGCCTCTCGGCACACTGGCTTTGCTGTCGCCGGCATGGATGTTGGCCGTGGCGCCCAGGCCGCTTTCATCCGCTCTCAGGGTGGTGGTGATGTTTTGACCGCCCACGGACTCGGTGACAGCCAACAGCTGCGTGGTGCCGTCAGGGCTCACTGCGGATATGGCTGTGACCAGGTTGTTGTCCCCATTGGTAAAGGTGTCCACCCGCAGTGAGGAATTGGCATCCACGTTTTGCAGCACCTGGTCCTGTTTCATCAATTCCAGCGTCTGCTTCAGGGCCGGATTTTTATTGAGCATGTCTCCGGTCAGCATGGATCCCTTGGCCGTGCTCCCCTCCTTGGGCGTCCACTTGGCCGGCAGCCCGCTTTCCGGGCTTACGGCCTCCAACTGCTGCTGGGTGGCATAGGCATTCAACTTCGTCTGCGGCGCAACATTCACACCCTTGCCGGCATCCTCCCCTGCCGCCGGATCAGCGTCTGCTGCATCGTCACCGGCAGCACCCCCGCCGCCTGCGGCCGCATCTCCGCCCTGGCCGCCGCTTTGCACATCGCCTTCGTCTGCGGGCAGGCTGTCGTCATCCATACGCTCAATGGAGGTCCCGTTTTTCAGCTTCTCCTCGCCTATGGTTGAGCCCGGCAGCTTGCCCTGCAGGTCCTTCACCTTCACTTGCGCATTGTCCGGCACTTTCATATTATTGTCTGCGCGGTCATCCGGCGCGGGGCTGCCCATGCCGCGCTGGTCGTCTTCATCTGTTTCCGGGGAACTCAAATCACCGGTCTCGGTGTCGCTTATGTCCGGCGCTGCAAACTCCAAAGGTTCGTCTGTATCCGTGGTCACCGGCGCCGTGGCGTTGGTGGCAGGCCTCTGGGCCGGATCTGTCACCTGCGGTTTGTTTTCCGGAGTGGGTGATTCCTTGGAGGCAATGCCGGACGGGGATGGCTTGGGCTGATCCGCCACCCGGGGGGCCTCTGTGCTGGCATCCGCGCTTACATCCGGCGTGCTTTCGCTGCCTTCTGCCTGTTCGTCTACATTCAGGTCCTCGGGATTGCCGCTCACTTCCGATGTCTCTACTGTTTCCTGCATGGTATTGGCTGCTATTGCGTCAGCAGCCATATTCGCCGTGTCGATATCGGTCAGATCCGTATTAGTCGTGCTGCTGGTGGCCGAAGCGCCTGTAGTCGTTTGGTCGCCGGACTGTTCCTCTCCCTTGCCGTCACCCTTGCCGCCTTCGCCTTCCCCGCCGTCCTTGCCCAATATTTCCATGGCCGCCTTGATATCCGTGACTTTTACCAAATCGGGGTTGGGTGTCGGACTGATGGTTTCCTGAAATTGCGTGATCAAATTGGACCAGGTGCCGCCGTTCACGCCTGGTTGAAATCCCGGAACCATGGCACTGCCAAAACCTGAGAGAATGTCTCCCAGCAGCCGGGTCTGGTTGCGCTGGAATCCGGCTTTTTCGTTTGTGTCCGAACCCCAGATCTGCATAAAGGTTGAAAGCGCGGCTCCCACCACGGGCCGGGCAATCTGGGTAAAGGCCAGGAAAAAGTGATCCATGAGATCCATTTCCATTTTAGTGCCCACGCTGGCGCCCACATACCCCAGGAAACCCTTGGCCATGGCGCCGTAGATGGCGCCGGCCAGGTGCCCCTGGGCCTGGTGTTCGCCCGACCATTTCAGGGCATAATACTGGATGCCTAGGGCCAGGGCTGTCTGCACCAGGGGAGAGGTTAAAACTTCTATGACACCAATGGCCGCCCAGCCTTCACCGCCTGCGCCCAGAAGGTCGGCCATGGCCTCGCCCACGCCTTCCAGGAAGGCGTCAAAAGTCCCTTCCACAAACAACTCCGCCAGGCCGCTGGCCAGAAGATCAGCGCACAGATCCAGGCCTGCGCGGTAGAACATGTCAAAATCCTCGGGCAGCAGCTCGGCCATGAGCTGCATCAGGCCTTCCTTTATTACTGCTTTTAAAATGTCCTTGATCACATCCTTGGTCAGGGATTCCATCAATTGGGTCAGGGTTTCAAAGACTATCTCCATGCCCACCTTGACCGCCTCTTTGACTATCTCTTTCAGGCTTGAAGCCCAGCCGCCCAGGGCGGCCTTGACAATCGACAGCGTGATGTCCAGCCACTTGGGCAGGGGCACAAACATCTGGATGAGTTCGATCAGGATAATGATGGCGATTAATATGGGCGCCGCGGTACCGAAGGTCACAATGGTCAGGATGATGGTGATGATAAACATGATGATTTTGCCGATCGGCGACTGCGCAAATTCGCCGTAATCCGCCATCTCGTCCCAGGAAAAATTCGCCAGTTCATAGATCAAATGCCCCACGGGATTGAAGGTGGCGAACATCCATTCGCCAAAAGTCTCCCAGCTCGGATTTTCAATAAAATTTTTCAGCTCCACGAAAAACTGGAAAATCGCCACTACAATTCCAAAGGTCAGGTAATCCGTGTATTTCGGATCCGGCTGCTCCTGCTCCGGCGGATGCGGGTGGTCAAACATGGTCGACACGGACAAGGGGTCCACGCCGCCCAGGGCATTTTCGCCGCTCCATTCCTGCATTTCCGGGTCCACATCCTCGCTCGGCGGTTCCGGCAGGGTCACGGTCTCATCCAGCAGGCCGGTGGTGGCGATAAAGGTCACAAACTTGATCCGCGTCAGCTCCTCCCGCGTCCCCTCCTTGATGGTCTCCTTGAAATCCTCCAGGTCAAACGGCAGGTTGGTGTCCACGTTCTCCGGCAGGGTCATGGGGATGGTCCCGATCTCCTCCGGCAGGCCCAGGCTCTCCGGCGCGATCTCCCCTCCCGGCATCGTGCCGTTGCCGTTTAACGGATTCTGTTCCCCGGATGTGATCAGCTTGATCCCGTTTTGCAGGGCTTCGCCCAGTTTGGCCATGTAGCCGGCCTCGCTCGCCCCGCTGCCTCCGGAGAGCTTCAACCCTTCCAACACCAGCAGCGCTTCCTGCGGCAGCCCCTCCAAATCATCGTCTCCCAGCAGGTCCTGCGGATCCACGATCACCCGCGGATCAGGCTGTGTCTGGTCTTCCCCTTCCCCCTCCTCCTCTTCTTCGGGCGCGATCATGTTGTCTTCCAGCACGGACTCCGGCCCCACCATCGCGATATCCGTCTCTTCGTCTATATCCGTGACGGTATTGACTATCAGGATGGTTTCTTCCTCGCTCTCCGCCTCCGTTGGTTCCTCAGTCTCTTCTTCATTGTCCGCATCATCATCCGCCAATACCGGCGAGCGCTCGCTGATGTCTTCAGGCAGGCTGTTGTCATCCACCTCCACCCCGATTTTCTCCAGCAACGCTTTTACATCCACATCCTCTTCCGTGGTCTCGCCGGGCTCTTCCTCCAGCTCCGGAATCTCCCCGTCCGGCATCACGTCCACCAGCAGTTCGGCCAGGGTCTCCGGATCCAGGTCCGGGTCGCCCTCGTCCTGGTCCTCTATGCCCAGCAACACCAGCACCTGCTCGGGCAGGTTTGTTTCCTCTCCCGGCGTCTCCCCTTCGCTGTCATCATCTGTCTCTGTTCCATCGGCAAAGTCCTCCGGATTGGTGTCGTCCGGCAGGGTCTCGCTGTCATCGTCCTCTTCCGGATCCGTCGGTTCCCCGTCGTCATCCACGGGCTCCAGATCCTCAGGCACCATCGAGGTCTGATCCGGCTCTTCCTCCACTTCCACTCCGTCTCCTTCTTCCTGTCCCTCCTGGGTTTCCGCCACTTTTTTCAGGGTCTCCAGCTCTTCCGGGCTTGAGGTCTCGTTCTTGTCCTTGTCCTCTCCCATGCCCAGCAGCGCCATAAACTGCTTGGCCACATCCTCAACCATGCTCTCCACCGGTGTCTTGTCGTCTTCCGGCGTGTCGGTCGGCTCAGGCGCCTCCTGCTCGGGCGGCGTGGTGTCATCGGGCACGGTCGCCACTTCCGGTTTGACCTCGGTGATGTCTGCGACTTTTGGTTGGGTCTCCGGCGGCATGATGGTCACGTCCGGCTCTTCTGTCTCCGGCCCAGGCGCTGGCTGTGTGCCCGCCGCCACCACCTGTTCGCCCTCAGGCGTGATCTCCGGGGGTTCCGGCTCTTCTGTCTCCGGCTTCACTGTCGGCTGCGGCACCTTCGCCACTTCATCCGGCCCGATCTCGTCTCCCAGCCGCGTGATGTCCGGCATGTTTCCCAGATCCAGGGTCAGGGTCAGCGGCCCTTGTCCCGTGGTCGCCGCCTCGGCCAGCAGGGTCGGATCCGCCGCCGGTTCTGTTGGCTCCCCGTTCTCCGGTCCGGCCGGCTCCTGCCCGTCCGTCGGCTGCACCGGCTGGTTCTCCAGTGCTATGTTCACCGCTGTTTCCAGGCTCATGCCCCCTGTAGTCTGCTCGGCCACGGTCTTGAGCGACACGGTCGTCAATATGTCGCCGTACTCCGACTTCAGCACATTGAGCCGCGTGTCCCGCACCTGCTGGTCGTCTGCCGGTGGTCTTTGGGCAAGGTCGTCAAATGCCCGTGGTTGTGTTTCCAGCGGGTTTGCCGGCGCCCGCAGATCATCCGGGTGGTCCTGCTGGTAGTTTTCGTGCCGGTTGGGATCAAAGGCGTGCGCCAGGATCGTGTCCATGCCCGTCATGGTGAATATGAAAGTCACGGCCAGCACCAGGGAGATGATCTTGCGCCGTCGCTCATTTATTTTTCTTCCTAGGATTTCCATTTTCCTGGCTCCTTCGCGGAATAGGCTCACTATGTGCTGAAAGTGTGTCATGGCAATCACCTCATTGCATCAGGAGTAAAATATTTTCAAATAGTCCAAGACTAAATATGTTCTTCATATTATAATCCATGCTCGCAATCCTTTTCCGTTTTACTTCCGCTCGTTCGGCAAAACCAAATCCTTTAATTTAAAATCATCCTTGGTTTTGCATTTTTTCCCCGCTCCCTTGCCTGCGGGGTTGTAATAATACATTTAAAAACATTGATTTCTACCTTAAGTATAGCATTGTAAAATATACTAGTCAAAATCCGGCAGTAAATAATATTGTTGATTTTAAAGGGTTTTCTCTTTTTTTTAATACTTGCCGAAAACAGACGTTTTTTTGCAGTTAGAAAAACCCTTCTTTCCAAAAAAATGCATAAATATTATCCCTTTGCGTCCCCTGCTGTAAAATCCCTTGCGCTTCTGCAGAAAGCCAAAGTTCTGTTCCCAGCCTGCCTTGGCAGCCCGGAATAAATCCCGACTCCGGCACAGCCTGGGGGCTGATGCTCTTTCTTGAGTATTGGATGACCCTTGGCATGCAACTCATTTCCTTATTATAAAACCACTGCAGCCAGGGCCGTTGTTTGACTCCGGGTGTATTCCCGCATTCACGCAAATAAAGGCAGCCCGGTGCTGGGCGTTTTTTATCTCTTGACAAACACCATCGGCGTTTAGTACCATTTCCCCCATATTTTCCGGAGGTTTTTATTGTGGCCTTTCCCAAAAAACCTGATCCCGCCTTTTTGGCCAAGCAGGCTGTAGTGATCCGCAAAGATATCGTTGAAATGCTTGGAACCGCCGGTTCAGGGCATACGGGCGGATCCCTGTCCTGCGTCGATCTTTTGGTCTGCCTTTATTTTTCCGAAATGAATCATGATCCGCAAAACCCGGCTTGGCCGCAGCGCGACCGCTTCATCCTTTCCAAAGGCCACGCGGCGCCGGCTTTGTACTCGGTCCTGGCGCGCACGGGGTATTTCCCTCTGGATAAATTATGCACCTTGCGGCAATTGGATTCCATTTTGCAGGGGCATCCTGACATGAACAAAACACCGGGCGTGGAAATGTCCACCGGGTCCTTGGGCCAGGGGCTTTCCGTAGCCTGCGGCATGGCCGTAGCCGCCGGCCTGCAATCCAAAAAAGCCGCATACCGGGTATATGCCTTGCTGGGCGACGGCGAGCTGAATGAAGGCCAGGTATGGGAGGCGGTCATGAGCGCCGCGCATTATGGCTTGTCCAACCTCTGCGCCTTGGTGGACCACAACGGCCTGCAAATCGACGGCGCGACCTGCCAGATCATGAACCTGGATCCCCTGCCGGACAAATGGCGCGCCTTCGGCTGGCATGTGCTGGAGGCCAATGGGCATGATCATGCCGCCATTTTGGCCGCATTGGCAAAAGCACGCCTTGAAAAAGAGCGCCCCACGGTCATCCTGGCCAAAACCGTAAAAGGACAGGGCGTCTCTTTCATGCAAAACCAGGCGGGTTGGCATGGCATTGCCCCTTCCCTGGAGCAAGTGTGTTCCGCCTTGGAGGAGTTGAAATAACAGCCTCCTCCGGCATTAGGATACTGTAAAAGTCTATGCCGCCGGATGGCGCGTGGTCAACCACGGGCAGGCGCTGGAACTGCCGCAGACGTCTTTTTGCCGCCGCGGCAGTTCCAGCGCCAGGCAAACGGCTGTATGCGGCTTACAACGAAAAGGCATCAAACGCAGGCAAAGGAGTACGCTCTCCATGAGTGGAAAAATCGCAACCCGCGAGGCGTATGGAAAAATGCTGGCTGAGCTGGGTGAAACCTGTCCGGATCTCGTGGTCCTGGATGCGGATTTGTCCTGTTCCACCAAGACCAATATTTTCGCCAAAAAATTCCCCGAACGGTTTTTCAATGTCGGCGTGGCCGAACAGAATCTGATCGGCTGGGCTGCGGGTTTGGCGGTCTCCGGGAAAGTGCCCTTTGCCTCCACTTTTGCGGTCTTTGCCACCGCCCGCGCCTTTGACCAAGTGCGCAATTCCGTGGCCTTCCCGAATGTGAATGTCAAAATCGCCGCCAGCCACGCAGGCCTGTCTGTGGGTGCGGACGGCGCTTCCCACCAGTCCATCGAGGACATTGCCCTGATGCGCATCATGCCCAATTTTACGGTGGTGGTCCCGGCCGATGGTCCGCAGGCGGCCCTTGCCACCCGGCTGGTGTATGAACACCGGGGGCCGGTATATCTGCGCCTGGGGCGCCCGGCGGTGGAAGACATTCCGGCGTCCGTGCCATTTGTCCTGGGCCAGGCGCAAATCCTCCGCCGCGGCACTGACGCCACGGTCATTGCCTGCGGCACCATGGTCCGGGAGTCCCTGCTGGCGGCCGACGACCTCGGCCGGGAAGGCGTGTCCGTGCGCGTCATCAACATGCACACCATCAAACCCCTTGACCAGGCGGCGGTGCTGGAGGCGGCCCGGCAAACCGGTGCCGTGATCACCGCCGAGGAACACACCATCATTGGCGGCTTGGGCAGTGCTGTGGCTGAAGTGCTGGCCGAAGCCGGAGGTGCTGTCCCTTTCCGGCGGCTGGGAGTATCAGACCAATTCGGGGAATCCGGCGAGCCGGAGGAATTGTTCGAGCGCTACGGCATCAATGCCCGTCACATCGCGGCCGCCGTGCGTGCAGCCCTGGCCGGCAAACGCTGAAAACACCCCTCCCCCCTGCGCAAAGCCCTTTCCTGCTAACCGCCCTTTTCAATCTCTTCGCTGAGCCGGGGCCATATTTTTTCAAAGGCTGCAACCACGCCGGGATCGAACTGGCTCCCTGCTTCTTTGCTGATGATCCGGAAGGCATCCCACGGCGTTTTGGCCTGGTGATAGGTCCTGGCGCTGGTGATGACATCCAGGGCGTCGCACACCGCGATGATGCGGGCGCCCAGCGGAATCGCCTCGCCCTGAATCCCCCCCGGATACCCGCGGCCGTCATAGTGTTCGTGATGATGCAATATCAGGTCCTTGATCTCCCAGGGAAATTCAACATCCTTGAGGATTTGGACGCCGATCTCCGAGTGCCGCTTCATGGTCTCGTATTCCTCGGCGCTGAGTTTGGCCGGTTTGAGCAGTATGTTTTCCGCGATTCCGATCTTGCCGATGTCGTGTAAAAGGCCGGCCATCTGGATGCGCTCGATCTCCTCCTGCGGCAATTGCAGCTGCCGGGCGATCATGGTCGCGTACAGCGACACCCTTTCGGAGTGCCCCTGGGTGTAGGGCTCGCGGGCGTCCACCATGCCGGAAATCACCCGGACCACGGAGTGGTAGCTCCGCTTCAGCTTGTCGTACAGATTGGCGTTTTGGATGATCACGGTCGCCTCTGAGGCCAGGGTGCGGAACAGGCGCACGTCGTTGCCGGCGAATTTGTCGGCCTCGCGTTTGTTGGCCACCAGGAAAACGCCCAGGGTCTGCTCCTGGCCGCGCAGCGGCACGGCCATGATGTTCCGCAGGGTAAACATGCCTTTGATCTCCGCCCGGATCATCTCCTGCTGCTCCGCGGTCCGGTTGATGAAAACCGGGCGCGCGCTGCGGAACACGTGCGCCGAGATGCCGGGGCCGGCAATGCTCAAGCGCAGGTTTTGAATCTCGGCTTCATCCATACCCACGGCGGCGGGATGTGCGGCCAGCTCCCGGCGCTCCTTGTCGTGGAACATAATCCAGCACTTCTCCACGTTCAACACCTCGCTGACCCGGTGTACGATTTGTTCCAGCGCATAATTCACATTGGACATTTCGCTGATGACCTGCGCTATTTCATACAGGGCCAGCAACTCCTGGGCGCGGCGCTTGGTCTCTTCGAAAAGCCGCGCATTGTTGATGGCCGTGGCTGCCTGGTTGGCCAGGGTTTGCATCAGGATGCGCTCCTCGGCGGTAAAAACCCGCCTTTGTTTGGCAAACAAATGCATCACGCCGATGGCCTTGTTCTTGGTTTTCAAGGGGACAATGGCCAGCGAAACCATCCCTGCCGCCGCCAACGCGGAGGCGGACAGTTGCGCATCCTGTTGGATGTTGTCGATCCAACTGCACCCGCCGGTCTGCAAAACCTGGCGGGCCCTCTCTCCGCTTGCCAGCATCCCCCGCAGATCGGCATCCACTCCCAAAGCGCTGTGGAAAACCAATTCCGCGGACTTTTCCGGTTTGAGCCAGATGTCGCCGCCCTGGCATTGCATGGCCTTGGTGATCTCAAGCAGAATCAACCGCATCAGGATGTTCATATCCAGGCTGGAATTGATGTTCTGGGCGATTTCTGAAACAGCGGTCGACTGCCGCAACCTCCTTTCCAAATGCTTTTTCTGGTCGGTCATGGCCAGGGCCATGCGGACGAAGGGGATGAAAGTGGCCAGGTTTTTCCAGTCAGCCTGCTTCCAGTTTTTATTCCTGGCGATCAGGATTTTTGCCGCCGCCCCTTGCTGGGGCGGGGATTTGCGCGGAATGTCCAGGGGCAGGATGAAGAGGGAGGCCTCCCGGTAGTTTTTCCCCCACCAGGCCAAATCCCGCTGGCGCCGCTCCTCCAGCTCCTTTTGGTTTGGAGCCTTGGTCCAGCGGTTTTGTTTGCCGTTAAAACAGGCAAAAGGTTTGGGGGTCCGGGCATGATAGGCCAGGGCGCAATCACGATCCAGGGCATAACGCACCAGCCCCGGCGGAAGCGCCGCCGGCAGGTGCGGGGCATCCGGCAGGTTCAGGATCCAGGGCCTGGAATCATCCGCCGGCACCATCATGATCCAGGTCTGATCCGCTCCCAAAAGGCGTTTGCACTCCAACACCGCCTGCCGGGCGGCTTGTTTGCGGCCGCGCGCCTCCAGCACCCCCTGCACGAATACATCCGCAGACAGCGGAGGCGCGGTCCGAAGCACCGGCTGTTTTTTTACCTTTTTCTTTTTCACGTCCCCCCCGCTGCTTCCTCCATCCGCAATCCTAGCCGGTCTTCGTTTCTTGTTGCACCCAGAGCAAATACTCTTTTAATCCGGCAATAATCGGCAGGGCTATTATTTCCGGCACTTGATAGGGATGCAGGGATTTTACCCGCATGATAATAGTGTCGACCAATTCCCGGCGGGTTTTAATGACCAACAACTCCTCCTGGTCTTTTTCGATCTTACCCTGCCAGCGATAGGTGGAAACCAGGCCGGGGATGCGGTTTACGCAGGCCGCCATTTTTTCCTCAACCAATGCCTGCGCGAGGGTCTCGCCGCTCTCGGCATTGGGGACGGTGATGTACATCACGCACAATTCCATTTTTTCTCTCCTTCTCTGGTTCATCCTTTTCCAAAATAACAATAATCCGTGTACTCTGTGAAATCTGTGGATGGCGCTTTTCTTTTTCGGACGGCAATGGGGAAAGACGGGTTTTTCCGCCTGACCCGCTTACTGCACAATCACGCCCGCATAGCCGACCACTTTTTGCGTGTCTTGGGAGACGGCGGCCGAGGTGGTGTATTCCAAAACCTTGGCCCGGCGCGCGCCCAGTTCCAAGGCAGCATACAACATGGCTGCCACCGGACCTGCTCCGCACATGGAGATGTGATTTTGCCGGACGGTGTGCAAAAGGCCGGCCGGATCCAGGGCGGAAATTTTTTCCAAAGCCAGGCGGTCGAGTTCCTCGGTCCTGGACAGGGACTCAAAATGATTCATGTCCGACGAGGCGATCACAAGGCATTTTTTGCCGGAAGCGCGGATGGTCTGCGCCAAGGCCCGGCCCAAGGCCTGCAGTTTTTCCTGTTGCTGGGTGCAAAGCACCAGGGGCACAATCACCGCCTGATGGGAATAAATCTGGATAAAGGGCAACTGGACTTCCAAAGAATGCTCATGACTGTGGGCGGCCTCGTCGCGCCGCACTTCCGCGTAAAAACCAATGAGGCGCTCTGACAGTTCCTGATCCACGTCCACATCCCCCAGCGGGGTTTTCCAAACAGTGGCTGCGGACAACGCCAAGGCGCTGCCGCGGCCCGTGTGGTTGGGGCCGAGTAAAAAATACACATCCGCAGCAGGAAGGACCGCATATACCCTGGCTGCTGTTTTTCCGGAATAGACATATCCGGCATGGGGAATAACGGCGCCCAGGGCTTCCTGGGGTTTTGGCTTGGGCTGCGGCCACAGCGCTTTGACCTGTCTTAGCAGTTCCCTGGCACTGTCTTCATAAAACATGCCGGCCACCACGGGATGCCTCAGCATATGGCCTCTTTCTCTGTAGGATGGCAGTAAAAGTGATCCAATCAATCTTCCCATAGTTTGGAATAAATTTGAACATTTTTTTCGGAGGACTCGCATTCATCGCGCCGGGAAACTGCCGCCGGCCTCACCAAGGCGGCGCTCTTGCCCATCCGTGCGTTGCCGGCCGCT
>JAFGIQ010000171.1 GCA_016929575.1 candidate division FCPU426 bacterium | reverse complement strand
GGCTTTTTGCATGGCCAGATGAAGCAGCGTGATATCCGAAAAGCCGACAAAGACTTTGGGATGCCTGGCGAGCCGGGCGACCGATATCTGATCCAGCAGGCGTGAACAGCCGTATCCGCCGCGGGTGCAAATAATCCCCTTGACGGCCGGTGTGAGAAAGGCCTGCGCAAGGTCTGCGGCACGTTCCAGCTCCCTGCCGGCAAGGTATCCATACTGTTTTTGGGCGTTTGCCCCCAGGAGCACGCGCAGGCCCAGACGGCGCAGGCTGTTGACGGCCGCAGGGAGTCCGGCGGTGGCGCGGGGCGGGGAAGCCGGCGAAAGCAAAACAACGAGATCACCGGCCACAAGTCTGGGCGGGCGCCGCAGGGAGGAGCCCATGGTTAAAAAAGCAGGCTGCAGACAATGAAAGCAGCCGCAACTCCGGTAAGATCCCCCAACAACGACGCCGGCAGGGCGTAGCGGGCTTTACGCACCGAGATGGAGCCGAAATAAATGGCCAGCACATAGAAGGTCGTCTCCGTGCTGCCTTCAATGACGCTGACCAGGCGGCCGATAAAACTGTCGGGCCCGAAAGTCTGAAAAAGATCGGAGATCAGCCCCAAAGTGCCGGAACCGGACAAGGGCCGCAGCAGGGCGACAGGCAAGGCTTCGGGCGGGAACCCGATCAATCCGGTTACCGGCCGCAATGCAGCCACCAAAAGGCCCATGGCCCCGCTGGCCCGGAACATGCCGATGGCCACCAGGATGGCCACCAGGTAAGGGATGATTTTCACACCGATCCAGAATCCTTCCTTGGCGCCTTCGATGAAGCTTTCATAGACCTTGACGCGTTTGACTGCAAAAGCGAAAAGCGGGATGCCGACCAGGAGCAGCGGCACAACCCAGTTTGAGGCGGCCTGAAAAAACTCCTTCATTGCGCGCCACCTCCTGGCTGGGATTCGCTCTTTTTAAAATACGGCATGCGGGAGAACAGGCGGGCTGACGCCACCGCCACCAGGGTTGAACAGGAGGTGGCCAATATGGCGGCGAGGATGATCTCCGATGGATTTTGTGAACCGGCGGCTGCGCGCAGTCCGATAACCACTGCCGGGACCAGCTGCACGGAACTCGAATTGAGGGCCAGAAAGGTGCACATGGCGTCTGTGGCCGTATCCTGGGAGGGATTCAGGGTTTGCAGTTCCTGCATGGCTTTCAGACCCATGGGCGTGGCGGCATCACCCAATCCCAGCATGTTTGCCCCCAGGTTCAGGGCAATGGCCCCCAGCGCCGGATGGTCCTGGGGGACCGAAGGAAAAAGAAAGCGGAAGAGCGGCCGCAACAACCTGGCCAAGGCCTGGACCAGGCCGGCATCCTGCGCCACGCGCATGAGCCCCAGGAAAAGAGACATGGCGCCGATCAGCCCGAGGGACAATTCCACGGCCGTGGTGGCGGAGGTAAAGGCGGCCTTGGAAATTTCGGGCATGGTGCCGCGGACAGCGGCGGTGAGCACTGCCAAAATGATGAGGGACAACCAGACAATATTCAAGAGGGTGCCTCCTTGGTGTGCGGCCTTGTCAGGCCGCGCGTGGCCGGTAAAAAAGCAATTGTAGCCGCCTCCGGCCGTTCCGGTCAAATCAAAATTTCCCTATTCGGCCGGGTGTTGTGCCTCTGTGCCGCCGCACCGGCGGGCATGGTGTTTATCCATGCGGCCCGTTGGGGGCTTTGAAAAGAATTGCGATTTTTGAAAATTACATTTGGAGGCATATGTGATAAAATATTTTCCGCCCAGGATTGTTTTCCTGGCCGCGGAAGCGGCCTGGAAATGCCGCCCAGGCGGCGGGCGGGAAGTATTTTTGAAAAGCCGGAGCCGAAGCATGTTTATGGAACGCCGCAGATACAACCGCATGGAGTGCTACATGATTGCACAGCAGTCGCGTTCAGAAGAGGAACGCGATTTTTTCGGAACCGTGCGCAATATTTCGGCCGGCGGCGCCATGATCGAAACCGACGAGCGGATCGCCGTCGGCAGCCAGTTGGATCTGGCCTTTCTGATTGAGGAAGAGGAACGGCAGATTTGGGAGGGCAAAGCCCAGGTGGTCTGGGCCCGGCGGATGGAGGGCAAGACCTTTTTGGGCCTGCAATTCACCAAGCCGCTGGAGGAACACTGGCAGAATTCGCTGATCTGAGGGAACGGATTGGGCAGGGGGAGTTTTTATACTTCCGCGGGATTAAATCACCGGGATATTGATTTGATCTGTATACTCCGCGTCATCCGCGGATGGGAGCGAGAAAAAGGCGAGGTTTAAAGAAACGTGAAATTCACACCCCTGGCCATTAAGGATGTGGTCTGCATTGAGCCCCGGGTCCACGGCGACGGGCGGGGATTTTTTCTGGAAACCTATCATGCACCCCGTTTTGCCGAAAACGGCCTGCCGGTGGATTTTGTCCAGGATAATCACAGCCGCTCGGCCCGGGGCGTGATCCGGGGGCTCCATTATCAGGCGCCGCCCCGTGAACAAGGCAAGCTTATCCGCGTGGTGCGGGGCGCTGTTTTTGACGTGGCGGTGGATATCAGGCGGGATTCTCCCACTTTCGGCCGCTGGGTGGCCGAGATCCTGGACGAGGCCAACAAGAAGATGCTGTATGTTCCCCCGGGTTTTGCGCACGGATTTTGCTCCTTGCAGGAAGGCACGGATGTGTTATATAAAGTGACAAGCGTCTATTCCCCGGAATGTGAACGGGGTGTTTTATGGAACGATCCGGCCATCGGCATTGCCTGGCCGGAAGTGGGCCGGGATTACATTGTCTCTGCCAAGGATCAAAACCTTCCCCGCCTGGGCGGGCTTTAAACAGCGGGGGCTGTCCGGGGGCTGTTGGAATTTTTGCCAACAGCGGCAATGGCGGGCAGGCGGAACCTGATGCTGGAGGTGGACATGCATGCCGAGACCGGCAAGGCCGAAACGATTGTGGAAAGAAGGAAGTATCCGCGGTTGCCTTTGAAACTTGCCGTCAACTATCTCATTTCAGACCAGGCCAGCACACGTTCGTTTTTCAGCCAAAGCATAACCCGCGACCTGGGGATAGGCGGCATGGCCCTGGTGGTGGAGGAAAAGATTGAAACCGGCCAGATGATCACTGTTCAGATCGGCCTGCCTGAACCGGAGACGGCCTTTATCTGGGCCGTAAGCCGGCAGCCCATGCATATTTCCCGGACCGTCACCCTGACTTCCAGGGTGATATGGCGGCAACCCTACGAAGAAAAGAAGTATATCATCGGAGTGCAATTCCTGGATCTGGAACTCCTGGATGCCCAAAACCTGAAAAAATTCCTGGAGGACTTCAAACTCCAGGAAGGGAAATGGGAGGAAGAACAGGAATAACCGACTCTTTGCAACCCGGTCCTACGCGTTAAATACCAAGGCCTCCATATACGGGAGCCCTGGTCTGATCTGCGGTCGAGATAAAAGAAGGCCGGAACCCGTTGGCGGCGGATTCCGGCCTTCTTTATTATAAACCGTTGGGGTTACGCTTTATTGTCGCTGCCCAGCACTTTGGTGATCTTGTGCTTGACAATTTCCTTGATGGCGTCGCGGGCCGGGCCCAAATATTTGCGCGGATCAAATTCGCCCGGTTTTTCATGAAAAACCTTGCGGATGGTGGCGGTCATGGCCAGACGCAGGTCGGTGTCGATGTTGATTTTGCAGACCGCGCTCTGTGCCGCCTGCCGCAGCATGTCCTCGGGCACGCCTTTGGCGCCAGGCAGGCTGCCGCCGTATTGATTGCACAAGTCCACCAGGTGCTGCGGTACGGAAGAGGCGCCGTGCAGGACAATGGGAAACCCGGGCACGAGTTTGGAGATTTTGTCCAGCCGGGCAAAATCCAGTTTGGCCTCCCCCTTGAATTTGTAGGCGCCGTGGGAGGTGCCGATGGCAATGGCCAGCGAATCCACGCCCGTGCGCTCGACGAATTCCTTGACCTGATCAGGATTGGTGTAGGTGGCGTCTTCGGCGTTGACATTGACATCGTCCTCCACTCCCGCCAACGTGCCGAGTTCCGCCTCCACGCTGACGCCGCGGGAGTGGGCATATTCCACCACTTTTTTTGTCTCGGCGATGTTTTCCGCAAACAGGCGGGAGGAAGCGTCAATCATGACCGAAGTGAATCCGCCGTCGATGCACGACTTGCAGATGGCGAAATCCTCGCCGTGATCCAGATGCAGCACGATCGGCACATCCGTGGTTTCCACCGCGGCTTCCACCAATTTGACCAGATACTCGTGGCGCGCGTATTTGCGGGCGCCGGCCGAAACCTGGAGGATCAGGGGCGAGCGGACCTCCTGGGCGGCGTCCACAATCCCTTGGAGGATTTCCATGTTGTTGACATTGAATCCGCCGATGGCATAGCCGTCCGCATAGGCTTTTTTGAAAAGTTCCTTGCTTCCAGTCAGTGGCATATAGGCTACCTCTTTTTCTTATTAATCGGCGCTTTGGGCAGCGCCCCGAATTCTGTGCCATTATATGCAAAGCCGCTGAAAAGGCAACTAAATTATACTGTTGAAGCAGGAACCGGAACCAACCGTAACTAGTCGTAGAGACAAGACGTGAAGCGCTTCTCTCCCCGGGGTTCAGGGGAGAAGGGGTAAAATTTTTACCACCCAGTCTCAAAGGAAAGGGACGTGCATGCAGATCGGCAGAGGCGGTCCGGCGTCCGGCTTGGTATTGTTTTTTATCCTGTGGGCTTCAGCGGCCGGTGCCTATGAGCTGGAATATTTTGTTTCTTTAAACGGCTATGACGGGCATGACGGTTTGTCGGTGGCCACTGCTTTTGGCAGCATCACCCGGTCAGTCATGGCGCTGCAGGCCGAAGACGCGGCCGGAAACACCCCCCAGGCGCGTGTCATCATGCAGCGCGGCACGTATTTGTCCTCGGCCCTGCACTTGCAATTTTTGTGGTTGGATACGGTTTCGTTCATCGGCGACAGCACCGGCGCCTGGTTTGGCGGAAGCAGCGGCGACATTGTGGTGCGCAACGATTATTTCAATACCACCCCCTATTTGGTGGAGGTGTACCAATGCCGGCGGCCGGTCGCATTCCAACACGTGCACTTCCTGGCCGACAATGTCAACAGCCTTGCGGTCGTGGCCAGCGTGAGGGAGAGCAGCCGGGTTGTTTTTGCGGATTGCAAACTGATTTGCCAAGTCGTGTCGTCGGCCACTGTTTTTAATACGGTCTTGCTGCTGGAGCAGAGCCGGGAGGTGGAGCTGGAAAACAGCACGATCGTTTTCCAGGACAACAGCGGGGTGAACAACACCCCTGTCACCAATGTATCCTTGAACCAATGCCAGGATGTAAACTTTAATAATTGCCGGATTGAGGCTGCGCATGCTTCGGGCAGCCCGACGCCTTCGCCCACCCCGCATGTGCTGGTCTATGCCAGCCGCACTTCCGCGCTGGCATTCCAGCATTGCCGCCTTTTTTCCTTCACTCCGGATGTCCCCTGCCGCGGGTTTGAACTGGCTCCGGATTCCAACACCACGATAGTGGACAGCTGCGAAGTGTCGGGCACTGCCGCCGCGGTGTTGCTGGACAACTGCTGGACCGCATCCGTGCAAAACTGCCTTTTCTACAACAATGGGCTGGGCCTCGACGCCCAGGATGCGCGAAACTGCAAGGTGGCGAACAATGTTATCTGCAGCAACCAGCAAGCCGGCGTGCGGATTTTCCAGGAAAGCCGGGACACGGTATTTTTCAATAATAT
>JAFGIQ010000170.1 GCA_016929575.1 candidate division FCPU426 bacterium | reverse complement strand
CATCCTTATTTGCTGGAATAGAATACAAAGTGATAGAGTGACATCCCGGCTGCGCGATCATCCCCGAAATATTCTTTGGTCCGGCGTTGAACAATAAAGCCACTCAGGCCAAGCGAAACCCCGATAGTGCAAATAAAAGAGGGATTGCTTTATTAATTTCACTATAATATCATTAACTTTAAAAAATTGTAATAATAATTTTTATTACTATTCAAAAAATGGAGGATAATCCGTGCACTTTCAGATTACGCATACAGACGGCAATGCCCGTGCCGGACGCCTGAGTTTGCCCGGTTCAAGAGTCGTGCAAACGCCTGTCTTCATGCCTGTAGGAACTCAAGCTGCGGTCAAGACCCTCTCTGAAGCGGATTTACGCTTCCTGGAGGTACAAATGATCCTAACCAATGCTTATCACCTTTATTTACGTCCAGGTTCCGAAATTATAAAGGAAAAAGGCGGTTTACACGCATTTATGAATTGGCAGGGAGGAATTATCACTGATTCGGGCGGATATCAGATCTTTTCCATGTCTGATTTGACCAAAATTACAGCAGATGGTGTAACTTTCACTTCGCATTTGGACGGATCGCGTCATGTTTTTACTCCGGAATCCAATCTGCGCCTGCAGCATCAACTTGGTGCAGATATTATCATGACTCTGGATGTATGTGTGAAATATCCCTCTCCAGCCGAGGAAGTGCGGCGGGCGGTGGAATTGACATCCGCCTGGTCCAGACGCTGTCTGTCTGAGCATGAAAAAGGAAATAGTGCACAATCATTGTTTGCCATTGTGCAAGGCGGCGTCAGTCCTGAAGCACGGCGGATTTCAGCCCAGGAGTTGTGCGCTTTGCCATTTCCCGGCTACGCCATCGGGGGGTTGAGCGTGGGTGAAGGGCCGATCCTGATGAATCATATGCTGGATGTTCTGCATCCCTTGCTGCCGGAAGGCAAGCCCAGATACCTGATGGGTGTGGGAACGCCCCTGGACCTATGGGAGGCAGTGGCGCGCGGAGTGGATATGATGGATTGCGCCATGCCCACCCGGATAGCCAGGAATGGCACGCTGTATACCTCCCGCGGCCGCTTGGTGGTGAAAAACGCCGCGTATGCGCGCGACGGAGCTGCGCCTGATCCGGAATGCGCTTGTCCATTGTGCACACGCCACAGCCGTGCTTATTTACGGCACCTTTTTCATACCCACGAAATCTCCGCCTTGAGACTTTCTACTTTACACAATCTGACATTCATGATAAATTTGACCAAATTTATTGGCACTTCCATTCAAAACGGTGTTTTTGCGGAAGCACGCGAGGAATTTATTAAAAAATACCGCTCGGGAGATATTCCAGAATAATCCTGAATTATTTTCCGCAAGATCCATACCAAGGCCCAAGCCGCTTTGTGCAACGGATGAATGGAGATGCCCATATATTGGCTTTTTTATTTTTAAAGGGGGTAAATTGTTCATGGAAAACACCTATACTGTAGCAATGGCGCCAGCACCGCCAAGAGGGGATGGAAACGGTGCCGGCGGGCAAGCGACAGATCCCATGGCCGGCATTATGTCGCTGATGCCTTTGGTTTTAATTTTTGTCCTGTTTTATGTACTCTTTATTATGCCACAACGGCGCCAGCAGAAAAAACATGCAGAACTTCTTAAAACCTTGAAAAAAGGTGATGAAATAGTGACTTCCGGCGGCATGTTTGGAATCATCACCGGCTTCAACGAACGCGAAAACACCGTTTTTTTAAAATTGGGCGAGAATGCCAAAATCGAGATGCAACGGTCTTCCATTACCGGATTGCGCAAATCGGCATCTCTTGCCGAGTCACAACCGACTGCCAGGCAATAACAGGGCATCTTGCCATGACGAATGAAGTTTTAATTTCTTTCATGGCCACGGCGACTGCATTATCCGGGCGCTTGTATGCGGGATGATGACACCCCCTCGCCCGGATAGGGTGAACAGTACAAAACAGCACAGCAGAAGCTGAGCCGGCGGTTGTTGTGTCCTCTGCAGCTGCCCTGTTGCTCAACGTTCCGCCCGGTGCAAGACAGCGGGCGGAAATGTGATCAATGCCAAGATTTTTTCTTGCACCACCGGAAACAGGGAATCATTATTTGCTTTACACGTGGGATGTCAGGCATGAAAAAGTGCGTGTTTTTTTTACTATTAAGCATTACGGCCGTTGCCTGCGCGCAGGCTGCCATGACGGCTGAGCAGTATCAATACTGGCTGACGAATTACTATCGCCAACCATCCCCTGCACGTATTATCCCGGCTTTTGAGTTTTTTATTCGCGCTGAACAAAGTGGCGCTGCGGTCCGCAACGATGATGAAAGGTGCGGACAAGCAAGGTATTTTTCCCTGCTGGCCAAAAATCATCCTGAAATATTGCGCCGGGGAGAGCAACTTTTCACCAAACTTTCGTGGCCGGAAAAAGAGACGATGTTGAAGGTTTTTGAACGTTTTCAAGACCCGCAACTGCGCAGCAGCCTGCTGGTGTGGGCGCAAGCGGAAGAAGACGACGACCGGCGCATTCAAATCCAACAAGCCGCATTGGCGGAAAACTCTGAAGACAGCGTTTTTGCACATCCCATACGCTCTTTGGCTCAATTGGAGGAACAATGGGCATTCTTTTTTGCGGTCGGAGACACCCGCGTGGTGGACGCCAGCATTGCCTTGATGGGGAATACGGTTGTTGGCTACTGCCGGCCCAAGGAGTCCGGAACAGCCGGTGTATGTGAACTCTATCCCCGCGAACGGCGCTTGCGTGACAGTGTAACCGTGTATCTTCTGCATTATGCCGCCCGCCATCCCCGGATTCGAGATCATGTACTGCAGCAAACCTGGTTGCCCCACAGTGCCGGAGGCGAGTCTGTCCTGGAAGCAATCGCTTATCAGGCACTGGATGCACGAAATGCGGACCTGGCCAAAACCCTGCTGAAAAAAATAACCTGGCGGAATGATTCCCCGGTACAGCGTTTGCATTATACCGGTGCCGTGGCTGCTTTGGAAGGACGTGACCAGGAGGTGAAGCGCATTCTTCAGGAGTTGGAAAGCAAGGATCCTGTCTGGGCGGAATGGTTGCGCGGCTATTATGCGTACAACAAGCAGTTGCGGGCGGAGAAGACCTGGCAGGACAGCGCTATCCCCGCCGGAGGGAAAAGTGTGCCGCTCTTATGCGGGCAAACACTTGAACAGGCCAAATCCGTGGGTTTTTATGAAACCTGGAGCTTGCACTATATGGCTGACAGACTGCACCCTCATGTGTATTTACGCCAGTACGTCAATGCCGTGCAAGTTCCTGACCTTTGCTTTCACCTTGAGATCCTTTCCCGTCCTGAGGCAGCATGGATTAAAGACGGCCGCCAGGTGCGGCGGCGGGGCGGCAGGCAGCAAGACTGGATTGTGATTGAAAGCAAGATCATCCAGCAACAGGTCGTCCGTTGGACAGGGATTGATCCCATAAAGCAACTGCTTGCCAGCCAGTATCCGAAGACGATCCTTAAGGTTTTTACCCAGGAAGGGGAGTATGCCAGACTCACCTACGCGCGAGCGGATCCGAGCGTCTGGTTGGACGATATGCTGCAACAAGAATTTCCGGGACAGGTTGGGAGAATAACAAAAGTGCAATTATGGGTGAATCCCGCAAAGGGCGAGATAGTGCGCATGGAGGTTGCATTCGAGATTTATCAGGACGAGCGCCTGACCGCGGCCGGCATCATCAACCGCGTCTTTTACGGGTATAATGACCTGGATTTACTCTGGGCCAAAAGCAAATGACAGGCATAAGATGAAGACATATTTTATACACACTTTCGGCTGTCAGATGAATGAATATGACACCGGACGCTTGGAGCAAATCCTTCAGGCCGGTGGTTGGGTGCCGGCGGTCAGCAGCAGTCAGGCGGATTTGTTGCTGGCCAATACCTGCACCGTACGCCAGCTGGCTGAAGACAAAGCCTTCTCTTTGCTTGGGCGTTGGGCCAAAATGAAAAAAGACCGTCCCGGGCTCATCATCGGTATGGTGGGATGTCTGGCCCAGCATGTCGGATCCAAAGCGTATCTTCGCGCTCCCTGGCTGGATTTTTTAGCCGGTCCACAGGCTTTGAAGCGTGTGCCGGAGCTGGCGGAGAAGGCGCGGCGGCATAAAAGAAATCACGATTTTTCGGTGTATGATGATGGCCCGGAGGACACAGCCAGTTCAAAGCAGGCGTCTTCCGCGTACGTGGCGGTGATGGATGGGTGTGATCAATTTTGCACCTACTGTGCAGTGCCCCAGGCCAGGGGGAGGGAAAAATCCAGGGGGCCGGAAGCAATCATAGAGGAAATCCGCCGGCGTGCACAAGCAGGGACGAAGGAAATAACATTGCTCGGCCAGAATATTACGCGGTATGGCTGGGATGCCGCTGGTGCGATGCATTTGGCGGAATTGATTCGCCGGATTGCCGCGGAAGTGCCGGCTATACGCCGCCTGCGTTTTCTCACCGGGCACCCCGGCGCGTTTACAAACGAACTGATCCAAACCATGGCGGAAGTTCCCGTGGTTTGCAAGGCGCTGCACCTTCCGCTCCAATCCGGATCAGACGCTGTTCTTCAGGCCATGCACAGAGGGTATACCTCTGCGGAATACCGGGGGTTGGTTGCACGCCTTAAAAAGGCAATACCCGGGTTGGTTCTTACGACGGATATTATTGTCGGTTTTCCCGGAGAAACCGATGCGGATTTTACCTCCACGTTGGACATGATTGCGGCCTGTGACTTTGATCTGGCGTTTTGCTTTAAATACTCGCCGCGCCAGGGTACGGAGGCGGCGGCTTGGCCCCACCAGATACCGCAGCCCGAAAAGGAAAAAAGGCTTGCGGCTTGCATGCGGCTGGTCGAAGAAAAGGCGATAGGCAGAAGAGTGAAGTGGGTGGGGAGGAAGGTATCCGTGCTGGTTGAGGGGCCTGACCCGAAGACCGGAAGGCGGTTGCAGGGCCGGACACCTGAAAATTTTATCGTCAATTTTGAAGGTCCGCAGACGTGGATTGGGGAAGAGGTTGAAGTGGAGATAACGGCAGCGGGAAATTGGGCGTTTATGGGCGACGCCGAGAACACAGCTGCGGGGGCGCCATTTCTGCGGGCATGAGCATCATTGCACAACCGACGGTTATGTGAACGGATCCTATAGACCGGCACGGTCAGGTGCGGAGCATGGACGCAGAAGGCGATGCCGGGCATGGACGGCAATACATACCCGGAACCAAAAAAGTGCTGCATCCATTTTATGCGGCGGATGCAACCAATAATACGTTGCTAAAAAAGGCGCGGTCATGATTGCACATAAACAAGCGCTATGCTCTGCAAGAAAAAAACACTTCAGCCTGCCGGTAGTGTTGGCTATGTGGTGTTGCCTTTTTACCGCTTCGGCGTTTTCAATGACTGAGGATCAACAATTTCAGGATGCCATGCAACGATTCAACCAAAAACAGTGGGACCAGGCTTACACCGCCTTTGATAATTTCCAGAAACAATTTCCCCGGTCACGCTGGAAGCATGCGGTGGAGCTGCGTTTGGCGGACTTGGAACCCGATCCGGCGAAGGCGCTGGAGCACTACCGGTCCATTTTAGCGCAGACACAAGAAACGGAATGGATTGCGGATGCGCGCTGGGGAGCAGGTCTGGCTTTATTCACTTTGGGGCAATACCAGCAGGCGCTGGAACAACTGGAAGAAGTGAATCCGGAAATGAAGCAACGGCATGCGCATGCCCTTTACCTGACCGGTCTGTGCCAGCTGGCCTTGCAGAAATATGCCCCGGCCCAGGAGAATTTCCGGATGCTGATGGATACCTACCGGGAATCGGAATGGGCCGGTGCGGCCTTGGTGGCAGCCGGAGAGTGCGCACTGCTGCAAGGGAATGCCGCCGATGCGGTCAGCGCCTTTGACCGCTATTTGCGGGAATACCCGGAAGGCGATTTTACTTCCGCGGCTTTGTGGCAAAAAGCCCAGGCTTTGGAAACCCAGGGGCTGAAGGCCGAAACCGCGAATGTGCTGCACGAGCTGGTTACGCGTTACCATGAGAGCTATGAGGCCGAAAAGGCCAAGGGCGAAGTCGGCGCAGCACAGGAGACCAACACCTTTACCATACAGGTGGGTGCTTTCACGAAACGCGAATATGCGCAGAAGCTTGCCAACCGTTTGCGCAAACGCGGATATAATGCATACCTGCTGGAGGCCAAGAGCGGCACGGAGACATACAACCAAGTGCGCGTAGGAAGCTATACCAGCCGGGAATTCACCGAAAAGATTGCCGCCAAGATATCCCGCCAGGAAAACCTGCCATATATCATCCTGCCCTATGTTAAACCCTCGGGGGGGGCACCATGAGGGGAAAAATAAAGCCGGCAGCCGCAGGCACGGGGGATGCCGCCACTCCCATGATGGCCCAGTACCAGCAGATCAAATCCGAGCATCCAGATTCCCTGCTTTTTTATCGCCTGGGTGATTTTTACGAACTCTTTGGTGATGACGCCAAGGAAGCGTCGCGTCTATTGGAGATTACACTGACGGCGCGGTCCTCCGGTGAGGGCAGGACAACCAAGATTCCCATGTGCGGTGTGCCCCATCATGCGGCTGAAGGGTACATCCAGCGCTTGCTGAAGGCAGGCAGGAAAGTCGCCATTGTGGAGCAGATGGAGGATCCGCGCAAAGCCCGGGGAATGGTCAGACGTGAACTGGTGCGCATCATTACTCCGGGGACGGTATTGTCGCCGGAAAGTCTGGAGGCCAAACAGAACAACTATTTGCTGGCCTGCATGGGCCAGGAACTCGGTGCGGGTTTGGCGGCGGCTGATCTTTCCACCGGAGAGTTTGTCATCACCGAATTTGAGGGGCCGCAGGCATGGGATGAATGTTTCATCGAGATAGGGCGCCTGCAACCAGCCGAAATATTGGTGCCGGAAGACATCTCGCCTTTCATACGCAAACGGTTATCCTCCGACTCGGCCGCCCATGTTACCCAACGGGAAGGGTATCGTTTTGATCCGGATGCAGGCCGGGTGCTCTTGCTCGACCTTTTCAAAGTGGCCTCCCTGGATGGATTTGGCTGTGCGGGCATGCACTTGGCGATTGGCGCCGCCGCCGCCGTGGTGCATTATCTTTCTGAAACCCAGCGCACGGCTTTGGCCCATATTCGCAAAATAACCCCCTATTCGGTGTTTTCCAACATGCGCCTGGACGACGCCACCATCCGCAACCTGGAACTCCTCAGGAATCTTGCGGACGGAACGCGGAAAAACACCCTGCTGGAAGTATTGGATCATACGCTGACCGCCATGGGAGGGCGTAAATTACGCCAGTGGATATTGCGGCCCCTGCTGTCATTGGAAAGCATCCAGCAAAGACAGGACATGGTGGCTGAGTGTGTGGAATCACCGGGTCTGCGCCAAAAACTGGGAGAGATCTTGGGGGTGATGCATGACCTGGAGAGGCTGGCGGGCAGAGTGGGTGCCGGAACCTCTCATCCCCGCGATTTGGCGGCTCTGCGGGATACTTTGACACGATTGCCAGAGTTGAAGAAAGCGTTGCAGACGCAAAAAACAGGACTGTTGTTTGAAATGGCGGCGGGATTGCCTGAATGCCATGAAGTCCGGCAGCTTTTGCACCATGCTTTGGCAGATCATCCGCCTGTCACCATAAAGGAAGGCGGTATCATCAGGAAGGGATTTGACCGGCAGGTGGATGAATTGCGCGTTTTGACCACAGAGGGTAAAAACACCATAGCGCGCCTGCAGGCGCAGGAAAGGGAAAAAACCGGTATTCAATCCTTGAAGGTGGAATACAACAGTGTTTTTGGATATTACATCGAAGTGTCAAAAGCAAACGCCAGGCTGGTGCCCGAATACTACCAACGCAAACAGACCCTGGTAAATGCCGAACGGTATATCACCCCGGAACTGAAAGAATACGAACAAAAAGTTCTGGGGGCGGAGGAAAAACTGAAGGAACTGGAAGAAAGCCTGTTTTTGCGCATCCGTTCCCAGGTTGCCGAACAATTGCAGGATATTTTACTGGCCGCCGATATGGTTGCCGGGCTGGACGCGGTTTTGTCATTGGCTGCAGCTGCGGTTGCTTATGGATACGTGCGGCCCCGGGTGGACATGGGTGATGTCATCGATATCCGCGACGGCCGCCATCCGGTGGTGGAGAGACTGACGGCGGAAAAATTCATACCCAACGACACCCGCCTGGACAAGGAAGAAAGCAAAATATTGATCATTACCGGTCCCAATATGGCCGGCAAATCGACCTACCTGCGTCAAACGGCCTTGCTCGTTATTATGAGCCAAATCGGCGGCTATGTGCCTGCCCGCGAGGCACGGATCGGCGTGGTGGACCGCGTCTTCACCCGCGTAGGCGCAGCGGATAATCTCGCCGGCGGGCAGAGCACATTCATGGTGGAAATGAACGAGACGGCCAATATTTTAAACAATGCCACCCCCCGCTCCCTGGTTATTTTGGATGAAGTCGGCCGGGGGACCAGCACTTTTGACGGAGTCTCGATTGCCTGGGCGGTAGCAGAGCATCTTCATGACCGTGTGGATGCCAAAACCATGTTTGCCACGCATTATTATGAACTGACCGAACTTGCCTTGTCCAAAGCACTGGTAAAAAATTACAACATTGCAGTGCGGGAATGGAAAGAGGACATTATTTTTCTCAGAAAGATTGTGGAAGGGAGCGCGGACCGTTCGTACGGTATTCAGGTGGCGCGCTTGGCAGGACTGCCTTTGGCAGTCATTCAAAGGGCGCGGGAGGTGCTGGTAAACCTCGAACGGGCGAATTATACTGAAAACGGAAGTTCGCGGCTGGCGGAACATGACGCTGGCGGCGCGACCTGCCGTGCGGTCCAGGAAAACCTTTTCACCCAGCGGGTGGAAGCGGAGATTTATGATGCACTGCGGAAATTGTCTCCCGACCAGATGACTCCGCTGGAAGCTTTACACCTGATAAACGAGTGGAAGCAGAAATCCCTTCCGGAAACCAAGGAATAATCCTGGTCCCCACGGAAGCGCTTTTATAAGAGGCGCTTTAGCAAGGTACCTGGCTTCTGGCAGCGGCCAGACTTAGCAGGCAGGCGCCACCCCCATATGCCAAAATTGGTTTTGGTGTAATACATTGCAGTTGTGGCGCAGGGTTTATACCTGCAAGGCGGATTGGCGCCGGCAGCGCGGACACTGGACAGACAGATGGCGGCCGCGGTGGAAGATATTCACCCCGGTTTTAAGCCCAGGAGCGACAACTCCCAACTCGCGCAAGGACGTCATCATGAGTGTGGGGTTGTCGTACGCCAATTGGCCCAGTCTGGCTACCAACCATTGCAGATGGGCCCGGGCGGCAATAATGCCTCCGCAATGCTCACACAAGACCAGCTCTTTCTCGACCTTTTCTTCAAAATCAGCAGGTTGGAAACCGACAAAATCAAATTCATTGGTCATGCGAATTCCGGTTTTAGTGGGGCAATACCTTTCACATTGGCCGCAGCAAATACACACATCCAAATGCTGCACCAGCCGGCGCAGGGGTTGCCCGGGACCGGATACATCTTGTACGTCTATACAGTCGGCAGGGCAAACCTCCGCACAGGTGCCGCAACCGATGCAATCCGCTTCAGAATAGCGCGGCCGCCCGCGAAACTGCAAAATGGGCTCAAAGGGAACGCGGGGAAAGGAGGTAGTATATGGACGGGAAAAAAGGGCGGCAAAGGCCTTTTTTAAAACGCGTATTTGAAAGAGGGCGGGCAATTTCATGATTGATCCTCGCCATAGTGGTCCACAATGCTTTTGTCCCACAGCTTGACGCCGGCTTTATAAGCGCCACGGGCCAAAGCATGCGCGGCTGTAGGGGAAGTGATGAGAATGAAAACCAGACAAATGATGCCTTGGATGGCCAGGATGAGAGAAGTAGTCATTAAGATGGTGCCGGCCAGTATCATGCAGGTTCCCAGGGTGACGCATTTGGTGGCTGCTTGCAGACGGTTATAGACATCAGGCAGTCTTACCAGGCCAATGCAGCCGATGAGGTCAAATAAAACCCCTGCATAAAGGAGTGCGATTCCAAGATATTTAATCATCAAAATTCCTTCCTTCCATATGCTTGGCCAATGCCAATGTGCCGATAAAACTCAGCAGCGCCCAGGCCAGGGCGACATTCATAAAATAGGCTTTGCCGGTGGAAGCGGAAAAGATGGCGGCAAAACCGACTAGTAAAATGCCTAGGATGTCGATGGCCACCGTGCGGTCAGGAGGTGTGGGTCCCCGCCAGATGCGGTAAAGACAGAGGGAACAGCAGGCCAGCAAAGCAAAGTACAAAAAAACAAAGATTGGGGTATACATGTTTTGCTCCCTGAAGACGAAGACCGCAGCGATGTGGTTGCGGTTCTAGCCTTCGAATATTTTATGAATGAACCATTCAAAACGTCCAATAATGCGTGCGGCGGCCTCCTCCTGCGAGAAGGTCGTTACATAGATCCAGTGCACATAGAAATATCCGTCATTGCGGTAATCCACCGTCAAGGTGCCGGGGGTCAAGGTGATGGAATTGGCCAGGGCGGTAATGGCCGTGTCTGTCTGCAGACGGGTTTTTATTTTTACGATGCCCGGTTTGATCGGCAAATCCGGATGGAGCACGCGAAAAGCCACATCCAGGTTGGATTTGACAAGGTAGTAGCTGAAAACCAGGATATAAACACAAAACCAAAAATACCGGAGGGGATTAAAAAGACGTGCAAGGCGGTGATATGAAATTTCACGCATGATCATCGCCACCAGGATCGAGGCGATAAAGCCCGCCACGATGGCCTGGACATTGATTTGGCCCGTGGAAAAGTCAAAGGGCCAGGTGAGCAGCAGCCAGATCAAATACGACAAAAGGAAAAGAATAATTTTATTCGCCATCCTACATCACCAATATCCCTTTCTGAAGCGCTTCCGCAGCAGGAGTGATTAAGAACGGATGTGTCAATCCCGTTAGCACCAGCAGGGAAGTCAGCAAACACATTAATGCCAGAAAAACCATGGCCGCACCCATGGAAAAAGGAACTTTGGACAACAGCTGAAGCTTTTCCTTGGCGGTTTCAAGAAAAGCGTATTTTTGTACTTTAAGAAAAGAAGCCAGGGTCATAAAGCTGACAAAAACAGCCGCCCCGGCCAGCCAGTAATGTTCCGCCTGCACACAGGCGATGATGATGATCAATTTGCTCCAAAAACCGTTAAAAGGAGGAATCCCCGCTATTGACAAAGAGCCGACCAGGGAAGTAGTGGCCGTAACGGGCAGCAGGCGGCGCAATCCGCCTAGTTTGCGCAATTCACGTGTGCCGGTTGCATATTCCACGGCGCCGGCGTTTAAAAAAAGCAGGGATTTGAAAATGGAATGATTGAAAAGATGATATAAAGCGCCGATCAAACCCAAAGGCGTGGCCAGGCTTAAGCCTAAAACCACATAACCGATTTGACTGATACTGTGATAGGCAAAGAGCCGTTTCATATCCCATTGACCGATGGCCAGGAGGACGCCGACCACCATGGAAAGGACCCCGAGGGTCTGCAATACGGTTTGCAGCAAAGGGGTGAGGCCAAAGACATTGAATAAAAGCCGCGCCAAAACGTAGATGCCAATGGCTTTGATCAATACTCCGGACAACATGGCGGAAATCGGGGCCGGTGCTGAAGGATGCGCATAAGGCAGCCAAGCATGAAAGGGGACCAGGGCGCTTTTCAAAGCAAATCCGGTGCATAAAAGGGCCAGGGCAAAAAGCAGCGCCGTGGAGCTCGGAGTAGAGGCCAGGCGGCCGGCCACCTGGGCCATGTTTAAAGATCCTGTCAGCCCGTAAATAAGCGATATGCCGATGAGTGCAAACAAAGTGGCCAGACTGCCAAGAATCAAATATTTAAAAGCCGCTTCCAGTTCTTCATGTTCACAGCCAAAGGCAACCAGGGCATAGGAGGCAATGGAGGCCAACTCAACGAAAATATAGAGATTGAAAAGGTCCGCGGCAAGAACCACGCCGTTCATGCCGGCGACCATAAGCAGGAAAAGGGAATAATAGCGCAACTTGGAGGTGTATTGCCGCATATAGGCCACGGAATAGAAAGAGGAAGTCAATCCGATCAGGTTGATGGATATCAATAAAAGAGAGGCCAGTCCGTCCAGCCTTAAATCAATGCCTATTGGCGTCTGCCAGGCCCCCATGTGATAGACGGCGTTTTGGCCGAAGGTCAACAAAGACAAACCTGCCAAAACCAGCATTACCAGGTTTCCCAAAACATCAGGAGCCCAGCGCAGGTGGCGGGAAACCAGCGGGATGAAAAAAGCGGCGCCGATAGGAATGGCGATGAAATAGGGTATCCAAATAGCCACTAGCCTTTTAGCCTCCTCAATTCATTGATATCAAAGGTGTGAAAGCGTTCATACATGCGGATGGCCATTGCCACCATAAGGGCCAGAATACCCAAACCGATGACAATGGAAGTAAGCACCAGGGCTTGGGGAACCGGATCCACAGACTTTTGGGCAAAATGGATTGCGGCCACGCCTTTTTCCAAAATGGGGACTTCGCCTCCGCGTCTGTAACCGATGAGGATGAGCAGCAGGTGGGCGCCGGCTTCCATGATCACAAAGCCGATGATGATTTTTACCAGGTTTTTTTTAACCAGGATTCCGTAAAGACCCACTGCAATAAGCATAAAGCATAAAGTGTATACCATGTTTTGCCTCCGCCACAAAATCAGAGATTGGTTTCTTTTTCGTCGTCGTCGCTCCCGCCGGGTTTCAAAGGCACTTCGATTTTTATGGCTGAGAGGATGACAAAGACAACAAATAATGTTGTGGACACCATGACAGCCACGCTGATATTTAAAAGCAGCATTGTTCCCGAGCTTAAAAGCCGGAAATACTGTGCGGGAACAGTGGTGATGAAATTTTTAAAAAATATTCCGGCTGTGAAAGTGCCGGCCGCGGCCGTGCCCAGAAAAAGCAATGCGCCCAAACTGGAAAAGGCGGAAGCGACATTTTTACTGAGCAGCCGGGTTTCCACCTGCTTGCCTTCGGCAATAAAAACCAAAATGAAAGCGCAGGCAATGATGACACCGCCGGCAAAACCGCCGCTGTGTTCAATATGGCCGTAGAGGGTGAAATAGATGCCCACCAGCAGAATGAACCCCTTGAGCCAGCGGGCAACGGTTTTTACAATAAGACTCATGCCGGTCATTGCCGCTTCCTCCAGTCTTGATCAGGCCGCATCCGTGTCGCGGTCCTTGTCTTTGGGCCGTTTGTGGGCGCTGCGGCGTAAAATAGCCAATGACCCCACAATTGCGCAGAATAGAATGGTGATTTCTCCCAAAGTGTCATATGCACGAAAGTCCAGTATGACCGCGCAGATGATATTGGGGGCGCCGGTGCGTTGCAGGCCTTCCCGCAGATAGGTCAGGGCGGGTGTATCCGGAAAACGGTCCATGACCGACGAGCCAAAATCCGGAAAGGTGGAAAAGACCCGGACGGCAAACACCGATAAAAGAATGATCAACGTCACCCCCACCAGCATGCCGAAACGCTCCCGATGGTCAACCGGCGACCTGAAATCGCGATGCAGCGTTGCGCGGATTAAAATGAGCAAGAGCAACACTTCCACCACGATTTGGGTAATGGCGATTTCGAGCGCGCCCAAGAATAAAAAAGTGATGGAAAGCAAAAGCCCGATGGCCCCCAGACTGATGATGGCGGACAACAGGTTTTCGGTCTCCAGGGCGATTAACGCGCTGATGATCATTAACACCAGCAAAATAACCAGTAAATAATCCATAGGCGCCTCAGTGTAAAAGCAAAAATAGCAGCAGGACCAGCCCGCACAAGACCCAGATCAGATACAGCGGCAGCCGGCCGGTATGCAGGCTGCGCAGCAGTTCCACAAAGTAAAAAATGATTTTTGAAGCAGCATCGTATACGTCGAACCATTTGCTTTCAGCCAACCGGTAGAAGCGCTTCAGCAGGGAAAGGGACTGGTAGGTGTGGTAAAAATCAACGCCTGTCACCTGGACTTCGCCGGCCAGGGTTTCACCGCCGATATAGGTGGGTGCGATCCGGGTTTTTCCCTTGCCTGCCAGCAATGAAAAAATGAAACCCATCATGATCCCCAGCCCCATCAGGAAAGCGGCAGGCCCGGCCCACCAAATGCCCGGATAAACCACTTCCTGGCGGAGCGCGGGATAAATGAAACCAGCCAACGGCAGACGATAGGCAAACATCCCAAAGAGCAGGCAAGCCAGGCTCAACACCAGCATGGGGAGTGTCTGCCGCCATCCGACTTCACGGATGGTTTTGGAACGAACCGTATCAGCAGCCTTGGTAAGAAAGACTGCGTGCAGCACTTTGACAAAACTGGCCAGGGTCAAGGCAGAACCGAGAATGGCGACGGCAAGCCAAATAATCCAGGAACCATAAAAGGTGCTGCCGGATTCAATCAGCCCCTGGTATACCATCCATTTGGATACAAAACCATTGAGCGGCGGAATGCCGGCGATGGAAAGCGAGGCCACCAGGCAGGTAATGAAGGTCAGAGGCATGGCTTTTGCCAATCCGCCCAATTTGTCCATATCGGCAGTTTGGGTTTGAGATTCCACCGCGCCGGCGCATAAAAACAGGGCGGATTTGTATACGGCGTTGTTCAGCATGTGGAAAAGGCTTCCGGCCATGCCGATGGGCAGCCCGGTGCCTATTCCGAGCACCATATATCCGACCTGGCTGACGGCATGATAAGAAAGCAGCCGTTTCAGATCATGCTGTACCAGGGCCAGCATGACGGCCAGCAATACGGTGCTGGCGCCTGCCAGCAATAGCACCAGATTGACAGCCGTGGTAAGCACAAAAAGGTCTTTGGCTGTGCGCAGCAGCAGATAAATGCCCAGGAATTTATCCAACGAGGCAGGCAAAAAGGCCGAGACCGGCAGCAGCGCCTTTTCTCCGCAATCCGGCACCCAGGAATGAAAAGGCATGACTCCGGCTTTGGCAAAGGCGGCGACGATAAACGCAGCCAGGGCGATATAGGTATGCGGATGGTTTAAAGGCACAGCCGGCCCGTCCATGCGGGTGGATCCGGTAAGCAGTCCGAAAAATGCAATCCCCAGGATAAAAATGGAATCGGAAGCCCCGATGATGATAAAAGTCTTTTTAGCCGCGCTGCTGGCTTGTGGACCATTCAGGGCGATCAGGAGATAGAGGGTCAGCCCCAAAAACCCCCAGAAACAGAGAAGGAGAATGAGTTCATTGGCCAGCAGGACGCCCACAGCTGCGGCGAGAGTCCATAAAAAATAGGTAAAATAAGGTTTTTGCTGTTCTGGTTGGCGTATATATCCTACAGAATAAAGGGAAATAAGGAAGGCAAAAATTGCGGTTAAAAGCAGAATAAAACCGCTCAATTTGTCAATTTTCAGGCTTATCGCAGGGGCCAAATCCAGGATTTGTGGAGCAGCAAGAAAAAGCGGCCATACCAAATAACAGGTGGCTGCGGAAATAAGCACGGCCAGCCACCCGCAGACGCGGGACCATGCCCGCGGGATCAGGAAACAGAGCAGGCCTCCGGCCAAAGGCAGAAGCATGGGCTGGATAAAAGGATGATGAATGAATTCCATTTTTTCCCTTTTTTAAGCTATATTCAATTTTGGACCATGGGCGCCAAGTTTTTTTCTTAATTCTGCGGTCTTTTGTTGTGAACACTTGATCATATCCGCAGCAGTGAAAACCCGCCGGCCGCTGTAAACATCCACCGCAGCCATGCGTTCAGTGCAACAGTAACAGGGATCCACTGCAGCCAAAATAATCGTCGCATCCGCCACGGTATGGCCGATGACAGCCTCCCGGTCTGTTATTACGTTCATAAAACTGGGAGCGCGAACTTTATGGCGGGCAGGGCGGTTGGTGCCGTCGCTGCGGATGTAATGAAATACTTCGCCGCGCGGCGCTTCGTAGAGCCCTACACCTTCGCCGGGCTTCACTTCCTTGGGATTGGAGTCCACCGAGCCGGTGACAGTCTTTAGTTTGTCCAGACACTGCTCAATAATGCGGATGGATTCAAACATCTCCAGGATGCGCACCACGGCTTTGTCAAAAACATCCCCGTTTTGCGCGGTGATAACATCCCAGTCGACCAAGCCATAGGCTGCATGGGGATGATCCCGGCGAACATCAATCTTTACGCCAGAAGCGCGGGCGGTGGGCCCCAAAGCAGCATAATCGATAACCTGTTGCGCGCTGAGAACGCCCACGCCTTTGGTGCGCGCCTGGATGACCGGATCGTCGGCCACAGTTTTTTTGAAAAGCGTAAGCGGTGCCTTAAGGTCAGCGACCATCTTTTTGATGGTCGGGATATCTTCTGCCTTAATATCGCGCCGGACCCCGCCTGCTTTCATCATGGCGTAATGATTGCGATTGCCGGTGATCAGTTCAAAGACATTCAGCACTTCTTCACGGTGGCGCCAGGCCCACATCCAGACCGTGTTAAAACCCAGGAAGTGCCCGGCCAAGCCCAGCCACAACATATGGGAATGGATCCGTTCCAATTCACCGATGATGGAACGGATGTATAAAGCGCGTTCCGGCACCTCAATATCCCCCGCATCTTCGATGGCCTGCACGCAGGCAATCGGATGGGAAGTGGAGCAGATCCCGCAGATTCTTTCCACCAGAAAAACGGTTTGATCGTAGTGTTTGGATTCGGACAATTTTTCGATCCCGCGGTGGTTATAGCCCAGCTCAATGTCTAAGCCCACTACTTTTTCGCCCTCCACATGGAGCTTGAAAAATTCTGGTTCCTCCTGCAGCGCATGGTAGGGACCGATGGGGATGATGGATCGTTTACTCATTTTTTGCCTCGTCCGCCGGAAGATTGATTTTTTGCCCGTTTGCGGCTTCCGGCAAATAATCGCGGCGCAAAGGATATTTGCCAGCCGGCCAGTCGTCTTTAAGCAGCAGATGACGCAAATCCGGATGATTTTTAAATTGTATACCGAGCAATTCCCACATTTCCCGTTCAATCCACTCCATGGCTTTATAGAGCGGGGCGCAGGATTCAATTTCCGGTTTATTCCGGTCCAATTTGGTGCGGACAGTAAGGACGCAATTACAGGCATCAAAAGCCCAATGATAGAGGATCTCGATCCCTTCAGGAGTATCCACGCCTGAAGCAATATGAAAACGGGCTTTGAGGTCATGAAAAAGAATGCGTGTGACTTCCAAAATATCCCCGGATTGAACTTCCAGGAATATCCGGCGGTCGGATTTTTGATGAAAGGCGATGATTTTTTCGCCCAGGATTTGTTTCACTTGTGCTGCCACCTGTTCGCGGTTCACTGTTTTTTCCCTCGCAATGTATGAATAAGCTTAACCACTGCCGAAATCATGGCCTCGGGCTTGGGCGGGCAGCCCGGCAGAAAGGCATCGATGGGGATATAATCCTTGACCGGATGATCCCAATTGTAGGATCCGCGGAACATGCCGCCGGTACAGGCACAGCCGCCGACAGCAACAACCACCACCGGTTTGGGCGCCTGCTCGTATAAGAGTCTGGCACGCGAAGCCGATTTTTTATTGAAAATGCCGGATAGCAGAATAAGATCCGCATGCCGGATGCTTCCCACCAGCACAATACCGAATCGTTCCAAATCATATTTGGGCGTTAGGGTGTCCAGGATTTCAATGTCGCAGTTGTTGCAGGCGCTGCCTCCCAGATGGAAGACATTGAGCGAACGCGTCAGAACATTGATGGCCAAACTCATTTTTTCACCATCCCCAAAAGGCCAATAGGATTGCAATCACAGACATCCCGGTGACCGGGCCCCAAAAAAAGGTGACAGCCTGGTCAATGCGCACGCGGGGTGCTGTGTTGCGTATCAGTACGATGATCACGATTAAGGCGATATATTTTAAAAAGCCGAGCAGCATGGAATTCCAGCCGCCGGCAAAGTGTATTCCACCCCAAAAAACGCAAACCAGGAACATAGGCAGAATAAAGAGCATCATGGCCTTGGTTAATTTAAACAATCCCAAGGGGGGACCGGAATATTCGATAAAGGCGCCGCCTGTCAGCTCTGTTTCCGCTTCCGGCAGGTCAAAGGGCACAAGGGTAAGCTTGGCTTGCATGCATAAAATGGAGACAATCAGGGCAAGCACCCCGGAAGCAGAGGGGAGCAGTGACCCAAAGGCCAGGATTTCACCCAAACGCATGCTTTGGGCCTTGATGATGGGAACCAGCAGGGCCAGTACAAAGGGAAGCTCATAGGCAATAATAAGCTTCATTTCACGGCTGCCGCCCAGGGAGGCCAGGGGATTTTGGGAGGCAAAAGAGCCCAAAATCGCGGCAACAGCCGGAAGGGTCAATAAATACAGCAACACAATAAGGTCTCCCATGAATGATTGGCCTGGATTAAGCAAGATACGCCAAAGGATAAAAGAAGCCAGGGTTGCGCCGCTAAGGCCAAGCAAAGGGGCGGACAGGAAAAGCAAGCGCGGTGACCCCGAGGGAATAATGGTTTCCTTGAACATGAGTTTGATGATGTCATAAAAAGGCTGTAAAAAAGGAGGTCCAACGCGCATTTGCACGCGGGCGGTCACTTTGCGGTCTATCCAGGATGTAACCAGGCCGACAACCGCTGTAAAGAGAAATCCCGGAAAAAACACAAATTGAAGGAGCAAGGTCGTATAGTCCATTTTAACCTTCCTCCTTTTGCCAGCGCGGCGCGCGCACTGCCAGCCCTGGGTTTATCAAAAATATCCCCTCATTTTCATTGGGTTCAATTTCTTTGTAACTAATTGCCTTTTTCGCGCATTTTGATACACAGGGAGGAATGGTCCCTTCTTGTGCTGTTTCGCATAAATTACAGCGGGAGGCATAATAGGGAACCAAGTCAGGATAGATGGTTCCAAACGGGCATGCGTGTGCACAGCTCTTGCAGCTTACACAACGCATGGTATATCTCTTCAGGGTGCCGTCATCCTGGCGTTCCAAGGCTTCAAAGGCGCAGGCAGCAACACAGCATGGATTTTGACAACGGCGGCAAACCAGCAGAAAAGTCGCCAGTTCGCGCAGAGAGAACAAGCCGTGGGATCCAGGGTGCGGTTTGTAAAAATAGCTGCAGTCGACCTCGCATTTTTCGCAGGCATCACAGAGATACAAGTCGATAAAAAGTCTTTTGGAGGTATTAATTGCATCCGTATGCATTTCAGGCTTTACTCCCATATTTTTGGCAGATCCATTATTTGACGATACGTAAAAACAGGACCTTCTTTGCAGGCATAATAAGGCCCCAGGCGGCAATGGCCGCATTTGCCCACCCCACAACTCATGTTTTTTTCCATGGAAAGGTAAATGGCGTCGGGGTCAAAGCCTATTTCCAACAACTTCAAGGTGGTAAATTTCATCATGATCGGAGGACCGCAGACAACGGCCACGGCCGCGGCAGGGTTGATTTTTAATTTGTTTTTATCCAAAATTGAAGTCACTACGCCTGTATGTCCTGTCCAAAATGCATTGCCCTTGTCTACTGTTGTCATGACATCAAGCGCATCAGCTTTATTCCACGCTTTTTCCACGGCCTGGCGATAGACGATGTCTTCAGGTGATCGGGCGCCGTAGCGAACAATGATTTTTTTATATTTGCCAATATCTTCAAAAAGCGCGAAAAGTAGGGCGCGCAAAGGAGCCAGGCCAACGCCGCCGCCGGCGATGAGAATTTCCTTGCCTTGAAAAAGGTCCAAAGGATACGGCTGGCCCAAGGGGCCGCGGATGCCGATGCGGGCTCCGGGTGCCAAAGCATGCAGGCGTTCGGTGACAGTACCGGCGCGCATGATCGTTATTTCCAAGCGGTCGGATATCGCCGGGGAGGAGGAGGGCGTAAAGGGGGCTTCACCTACGCCCGGCACTGTCAATTCTACAAACTGCCCTGCCAAAAAAGCGAGCGGGCTGGAGGGTGTGAGGAAAAAAGTCTTGATATTATGGGTTTCCTCTACGACCTTTTCCAACGTAGCGGCAATCGGCAAATAAAGCTTAGGATTCATGGAGCGCCTCCGCCAGTACATCGCGTATATCTATTTTTCCGGTGCAGGCTTCAATACAGCGTCCGCAGCCATCACAGGCATAGGTTCCTAATTTATCTTTGAAGAAATTAAACTTTTTATCAAAGCGGTTATACAAACGTTCCGCCCGCAATGGCCGGGGATTGGCTCCTCCGGCAACGCGGGCGAAATTGCGGTAGAGGCAGGAATCCCATTGCTTCACCCGATCATTATTGCCGGCGGCGGACAGGCCGTCCACAAGTAAAAAACAATGGCAGGTGCAACAGGCCATATTGCAGGCTCCGCATTCCACGCAGTCAGCAGCATATTTTTTCCATAACGCGGATTCCTGGGTGTTGCGGACTGCCTTTTGAAAATCAAGTCCTGGTTTTAAACCTTTTTCAGTTGCCTGCCGGGCAATGCGTTGAGATAGATTTTGGCGTTGTGCATCTCTCTCTGCCATTTGGGAGGCAGTGGCTTCCTCCAGCAATGGAGCGCACTTAGTGAGAATTGTTTCACCACGGACGGATCCGGATTCAAGAATAAAACCATCAGGGAGGGGAGAAAAATTAATATCAAAGCCGCTTTTAGGAAACGGCTGCTCGCCTACAGCAGTACAGAAACAGATTTCAAGGCAATCGGTGCAGTCAAAGGTAAAAAGCATGGTTTTTTCACGCAAACGGGAATATTCAGGATCAATCGGATCCGAATGCAAAAAGACATAATCATGCACACGCAAGGACTGAAGATCGCAATTTTTAACGCCAAAGACAATGCGGTCAGGCTGGTCTTTATCGCTGTTTGGCTGAAAAAGAGAGCCCAGGGACTCGCGGGGAGGAAAAAAAACAGACTTTAAAGGCTCAAAGGGCCTGTAGGCGCCAAAAGTATGTTTGTCAACCTGCCATTCTTTAACAGGGACCAAATGGTAATGACCGTAAAAAGACTGCTGCGCAAACAAAGCAGCATGGGCACTGACTTGATTTATAAATTTAATCAAATTGTCTTTCGGCAACCATTTAGGCATAAGTTAAAATCCGATCGGCGAATAGAGGAAAGTAAAAATTCAAAATATTATAAGGAAAAAGGGAAAGAAAATAAAGAAAAAAAACAGAAATATCCTGAGGTATTTGGATTGGAAAAATTATTGAGATACCTTGCGTGCTGGTGACAACGAAGGCATGGAGGTTTTGGGGCAATGCAGTGACAATCGCATTTTTTAATTAGAAACCTCATAACTATTGGTAAATCGGCGCCAGTAGGCACCCAGGCTGCCGGAGATATCTTTTTGCCAAGGTGGGGCGGGAACGCGTGCACGAACCGCAGGGATTGAGCACGTCCTCCTAAATGGTCGCAGCCGTGGACTTTTCTTTTCCGCTGCCACCTTGGCAAAAAGATATCTCCGGCAGCCCTGACCGGATAGATTATTTACGCCTCCAGCAGTATTCGGGTGATTTGGACACATATGTGAACGGAATATATAAAAATACGGTTGACATGAAGAAGGAGGAATTGACCATGAGATTGAAAAAGATAAAATTGGCTATTGGGCATAATACAAACCAAAGGAGAATAATACTCAAATGATGGATAAAAATAAAAAAGTTTAATAACGAAAACACGTAAAAGATTATACCGAATAATATAAATTGCCAATATTTGATAAAAAACGGAATGAAAACTCATGAAGTTAAAAAATAGATAGTGAATCTGTGAAGAATAAAATCATTTATTAATAGCAAAATTATCAATGTAATACTGATTAAGAAAACAAGGAGTATGAAGAGGTGTTAAAAATATTAAACAGTGAATATAATTATACTTATTAGAATAATAGTTAAATTATACCTGTAGCTCATTAAAACCAAAAAAGCAGGGAATGCTTTATAAACATCTTCTTTGGTATACGATAATTTAAATTCTCTATGGTGCATTGCCGGCATGATCAAAGCAGGCATGAACTGATAATTGATGAAGTCACTTTTCCCAATTGAACAAGTCCGAGGGAATCATGGGATTAAACTGGGGTTGAAGTTGTATTTTAGTTTCATAATCCAAATACAGTTTCCATACTGTATTTTTTATGCCGCTAAAGAGAAACCAGCATAATATGCGTTATATATATTGAAAATATTGACATTTAACCATTATTAATATGCCACCGCGAATACCCCGGCTTCCGACATTCGCCGGACAAGCACGACGGGCCTGCCCAGCGCATGCTGGGTGCATGCCCGGTCTCACTTCGTGACCTGAGAGGAATAGCATTAGTGAAAAACAGGTCCAGACCGGGGACATCTCCGCCATAAGCGGAGATGCGGCATAAGATAATGCCTTTCTACCACTCAACTCATTCCTGGCTAATGGTTTGCTTTCTGACGGCGGAAAAGAGACTAAGGAGGCTCTTATTCTGTCCTGCGAATTGCCATAGAGTGATTGAAGTTTAGCTTGAAGATAAAAGTATGCAGCTACTATCATCACTGCCTTGGATAAGCAGTACAACTGCAAGTAAAAGTGCATAAATTGGTACCATGGATGGCATTGCACCTGCAAAAATGGAGGAGATTTTATTGGAGTGGATCTGAAGTCAAAGTATAATTGAAATCCCTTAAAAAATGATT
>JAFGIQ010000169.1 GCA_016929575.1 candidate division FCPU426 bacterium | reverse complement strand
GCTTTTATCCGAGCACAAGCTGGATCTGCCTCCGCGCGTGTTCGAAACCCAGGCCGTGCTGCTGACGGTGCCGGAGACCTGGCGCAGACGGGCGCTGGATTATTCCCTGGATTTTGGAGGCGGTCTGCATGCCGTGGAGCACAGCCTGATCGCCGCCTTGCCTGTTCAGGTCTTGTGCGACCGCTGGGATCTGGGCGGTCTGTCCACCCTGGCCCATCCCCAGGTTGCTGCTCCGTGCATTTTTGTTTATGACGGGTATCCCGGCGGCGTGGGCCTGGCAACCAAGGGGTTGGAATTGCTCGCAGACTGGATTGAGACCGCCTGGGAGATGGTCAGGACCTGCGAATGCCAGGACGGTTGCCCGGCCTGCATCCATTCACCCAAATGCGGAAGCAGGAACCAGCCTTTGGACAAGCAGGCCTGCCAGATGATTCTGGCTGCCGCCCGGCAGCAGACCGTTAAAAAACTCAACCTGGCCAAACAGGGGGTCTTTATTTCCGCGCGCCCCGGCAACAGGGAATCACCCGGAAGGGAATCTCCCATGGTCTTGCCGGTTGCCGATTTGCCAAAAAAAGGGGGGACGCCTATGCATTTACTGGTGTTTGATCTGGAGACCAAATACAGTGCGGCGGATGTGGGCGGTTGGGGATATGCCTCCCGTATGGGCATGTCTCTGGGCGTGGTGTACGACCACACCCAGGAGGCCTTTTCAACTTACCGGGAAGAGGCGACCCAGCAGCTGATACAGCATCTGTTGTCAGCGGACGTAGTGGTGGGATTCAATATAGACAAATTTGATTTAACCGTACTCTCACCCTACAGCCCGCATGTGGAACGGGTGCGCACCCTGGACATCATCAGCGATGTTTACCAGGCCCTGGGATACCGGCTGTCTTTAAACCATCTGGCACTGCATACCTTGGGCCGGGAAAAAACCGCTGAAGGGCTGCAGGCCATTGCCTGGTATCAGCAGGGGCGTTGGGAGGAACTGGAATCCTACTGCCGGGAGGATGTGGCCATCACCCGCGATCTCTTTTTCTTCGGCCTGCAGTACGGCTATTTGCTGTACGAAAAGCGGGGGATGATTCTGAAAATTCCGGTGAACTGGAAGGGGCGCTTTCCCGATTTGAAAACACCGGGGAAGTTTGCGCATCCTTCCGCGGAAACCTAAACACCAGTACGTTTTCCCGGCGGTGTGTTTCCAGGTTGACGCAAAACTTCAACAGATGGTAGTATTATGCCGAAAATCTATTTAAATTCACTTCGGGAGCGCACCTAGTGTGGACAACACTTTACACCCCTGTTGGAACACTGAAGTATGACAAGCTTAACTACCGGATAACCCATTTTTCATCCCTGATGGAGGAATTGATCGGCCAGCGCTTCAGCGGTTACGTGGAGATACTGGCTCCGCACGAACACGGGTTGCTCATTTTATACAACGGGCAGGTGTTCGGGTGTTTTTATGAGGGGACCGAGGAGCTGGATTTATCCCGGGAAGAAATCATCGAACATTTTCTGCAATCCGAGACCAAGGAAAGGGAAACCATCATCAATGTGGGCGAATTGAGCCCGCGCATCATCGTCGCTTTAAGCGCCCTTGAAAACCGGCCTCCGGCGCACCGCGAGTTGGAGACGATTTTTCTGGACATCCCCAAGTTGTTTGCCACCCTGGCCCGCAAACACTTTACCGGCACCCTGCGCTTCTACCGCATCCGGAATAATACACGCCTGGGCAACATTTTGCTGCGCCTGAAAAAAATAACCCCCGATCAACTGCGGGAAGCCATCCGCCTGCAGCTCTCCGGCGACAAGGCTTTGCGCCTGGGGGATGCGCTGGTGCAAACCGGCGCGATCGGGAAGCACGATCTGGAAGAAGCCCTGGACCGTCAGACGTATACGCGCAAAGGCTCGGACCTGGAATTGGCGCTGGCATTGTTTTCCGAAGGCGAATTTCTAGGCGGATATCAGTACAACGACCGCCAGCTGGTTGTAGATACCATGTCTGTGTTCCGCTGGCTGGGTGAGCCGGAAATACTCATGGACGTCATCGACGGTTTGCTGCCGCCGCTGGTGGACATTAAAAGCATTCTGCATCCTGGGACCAGCTCCAAAATCCCGGTCAAGGCTGAAGGCCCCAAAGGCCAGGACCAAGGCGTTGACCAGCGCCGGGCGCAGGCAAAAACCATGCAGCCAAGAAGCGCACCGGAACCGGCCTTGGCGGCCAGACGGCCGTCCCCGCCTCAAAAAAAGGAGACCGGGAAAAAGGATAAAGCCGCACTGGATGACAGCATGATCAGGGAACTGACCGAAGAGACGTTTATGCTGAAGGCGGACGACTTGATTTTGGACATTCATCCCCATCCGCCGACCGCTTCCACCGCCGCGGCTTCCGGGCAGCAGGTGTCGGATAAAAACCTGGATTGGCTGGACGAACTGGTGGGGCAGACGGAAAAGGCAAGGGATACACTGCCTGCGGACGACAAACTGGAAAAAGTGGCGGATCGTATTTTGGCCGAGGGGCCGGATCAGCACACGGCCAGCGAGTTAAATGCCACGGAAGTTTTGGGACTCCCGGCGGCGGGGGTAGAGGGAGAGATGCCGCCACCGCCCCTGCCCTGGTCAGGGCCTCCTGCGGCGGCTACGGCGGATGCCGCTGCGCCGGATTTTACAGCTGACGGGTTTCCCGCCGCAGGCGTCACCGCCGAGGCGGATTTAAAGGCCTCCAAGGTGCGGGGCATTGAATTGATCGAAAAGGTCTTGCGGGCGCGCATGGGCTTTTTAGGCATGGCGCTGTTGGAGAGGGAGAAGCGGCATTTTGATATACCAGCGGTGCGCAACATGAGCGTGTCCCAGTTGAAAAACATCAATCAACGCCTTTTCCATTCCACCAGCCGGATTGTGGGGGAGAAAATGGCTGAAAAAATAATGATCGAAATTGATGAATTGATCGGGAGATAACGCGTCAGTGGAAAATATCCTCAGCACCACCCAATATTTTATTTTTGTCAATGCCACCAGTTTTGTCGCCATTTTGGGCGGGCTGGTTTTATGGGCCGGGTTTTTTTTGATGGGGCTTATATCTCGCCGCTACGAGCAGGTCTACGGCATTGACACCCATTGGTTATTGCAGATGATCGCGCCGGCCGGGGTGTGTTTGTATTTAAGCATCCAATCCATCGCCTCTTTACGGCACCAAAACATGGGCGCCGTTGAACTATGGACCGGGTACACCCTCATGATGTGGTCGGCGGTTTTGTGTCTCTGGGGGGCCAACCGTTTCTTCCGGCTTTTTAAGCAGTTGGAGCAGGAACAGGTCTGAATCTATGGCCAATATCCTTTACCGCGCCAGTTTTTTCCTCTACGAGATCAGCTTTGTGCTTTTTGCCCTGGCGCTTTGGTATCACAGCATGTCCTTGCGGAAGATCAACCGGGCCCTGCATCAACCTCCTTATTGGCTGTGGCCGGCGGTGGGCTCCGTTTTTTTACTGCTGACCGCTTTCAATCACTATTTTGTTTATCATTACATCTCTCCCTTCTACATGCAGACGCACTCGTATGCGCTGCTTATCCGCATGTATGTCCTCAAAACGGTTTCCATGGGCTGTATTCTGGCCGCGGGGCTCACGCTGCTGATAGGAAATCTTATGTATATCAGGCGCATTAAATAACAAGTCGGCTTGACCAATCTGCCTCAATTAAAAAACCGGACGTGCCAGTTTCTGCGATGCAAAAATCGAAGCGTTAATCCGATATGCAAAATAGCATGAACTACTTAAAAGCAGGGTGTACACCCCCTCCCGTATGGTACGCTGGTGTTAAAAAAAACGGGGGCACACGCTATAGCTGAACTGGAATAAGTCGTTACTAAAGTGGAGTCAGGACTCATACTTGTCCTGCAGAGGTTTATTCAGCGGTTATAAGCAACGGAATTGACTCAAACCCAATAAAAACCGTCATCCAGACATCGTGTTGTGATCTCCTGGTGGAGGTGCGCATATGGCTCTGTTTAAAGGAAACAGCATTCTCTATGTGAAAAAAAGTTGATAGAGACAAATAAAATGAAAGAATTCTTAAGCAAGTTATCTCCGGCAACCGCCAAGCGGTTTAATTCCATTTTGCCGGTGAGCAAAATCTCCATTGAAGATGCAACCGAATATTTAACGGCCGCGGCAGAGGTGATTTTTGGAGGCGACATACAGGAAAGCCTGTATCAGCTTGGCCTTGAAGATCCCAAATACAATTATTCAGGTGTATACAGACCCTTGTTGAGGATCTTGACCGTGCCTTTTCTCATTTCCCAGGCCGCCCGTTTATGGAGCAATTTCCATGACAAGGGCGAAGGCCGGGTGGAAAACAACCCCAAGGAGAAAGTGGCTATTTTCAGGGTAATAAATTATCCCGAGCTGCCCAAAAATTTCCGCACTTTCCTGCGCGGAGCTGTCGCTGGTTTGTCTGAATTATCAGGAGCCAAAAATGTCAAGGTTACTTGTGACGACCACGATTCCATGGCCTGGAGCTGGATCATCCGCTACGACTAGTCCGCTTTGACGATCGCAGGACTTCGGGAGCAGGCAGGGAGAAGGGCGCTGCGACATGGTCCGGACAGCAGGTGATCCTTATCTTTTTTGTATAATCGATCCGTGTTCCCTTCGGAAAAACCGCTATTTTAATGACTCAATCAGGATTTTGCCCGCCCAACGCAGATGCAATGCTTGTCATGCATGGAATATCAAATTGAAACCTCCGAAAAAATGATTGCAAATGGCTATTTGGGATGGGCATTTGACGGACGGCCGCCATGGGGAGGGCGCGGACCCTGCGCCGCGGTTTCGTGACGATGAAACAGGCCGGTGCACGCGGCTGGTTAGGGATTGTCAATCATGCCTTGATTGAGGTAAGATTGGATTACTCCGGGTGGGCGGGAAAAAACGGAGGACATCAAACAACATGGTTTTCCGCTGTTTTTTAAAGGAGGATCTCCTGCCATGCCGATACAGCCGGTTCGCAGGGCGGAGCCCAGGCGCGTCTTCATGCATGTTTTGCAAAAACATGGCACAGCCTTATGCTGGGGTTTTTTTGCCAGCGCCGCTTTGGCGCTGGCGGCGGTTGTCCTGGCCCTGGGCGCCATGGAAAAAAAACAAATTGAAGATTTCGACTCCCTGGTGCAAACCTTCTACAAGAGTTCGGAAGAATCTTTTTTCAAGGCGGAAGCGCGCGATCTGTTCAAAATGATCAGCACCTTGATGGAAATGCCGAATGTCCGCTACGCCGCCCTGTGGGTGAACGGCAAGCGGGAGATTCAGGATGGTGATCCGGACGGATTGGACCAGGAATTTGTCAACACCAGCGGCCGGGATCTGGCCAGAAGCAAACAGGGGGAATATGTCTATTTCAGCAAAACCTTCCAGCCCGCCTACGCAGCCCCTGCCCGGCAGCAAATGATCTTGAAGATAGCGTTTTCTTTGCAGGCGTTTCAAACCAGGAAAAACAGCATTATCCAGGTGGCGGTCTTGACCAGCGGTTTTTTGGGAGTGCTGATGCTGTTGTTGTGCTGGATCAGCTTCTTATACGGCAAGCTGGAGCAGGCGGAACGCATGCGGGCCGGAATGATCAGGGCGGTCAGGCATGAAATGATCAACCGCTTGTTTGTTATAAAAACCATCCCCGAGAATCTAATCTTACGGATGGACCGCGAGTTGCCTTTGGGGGATATTAAAAAAAACCTGCAACAGGTGCTCAGCAATTGCCGGGCATTGGAGCAAATGACCGCGGAACTATCCGATTATGAAAAATTGGTGACAGATACCTTCGCGGTCCAACCGCAGGCAGTCGACATTGGGGGATTGTTGTCCAGAATCGTCGATGATTTGGCGGCAAAAGCCCTGCAAAAGCAACAGGCAATCCATTGGGAGAACGGTTCCGGCCCGGCCACTGCCTGGGTTGATCCCTTGCGCACGGAGCAGATCGTGCACAATCTGCTGCAAAACGCCTTGAAATTTTCGCCTCCGCAGAGCACAGTAAAAGTGTGGCTTGACTGCGGAAATGAAGAGAAACTGAGAATATGCGTTTGTGACCAGGGGCCGGGAATCTCCCCCGCCCAGTGGGAGGCGGTTTTTGAAGAATTTACCCGCCTGCAGCCAGAGGTGGAAGGAGCCGGCATGGGGTTGAACATATCCCGCCGGCTGGCCCGGTTGATGGGCGGCGACTTGCTGATTGAAAAAAGCGCAGCCGGGCAGGGGGTGACTTTCTGCCTGCTGGTCCCGCGCCGGTCCTGACCAAAAGCGGGCGGTCGCAAGGAGGAAGCATGTCAGGAATACTGCTGGTGGATGACAATCCGGAGATATTGGCCCTCACGCAGGAGCGGCTGGAATTGGAGGGCTTTCAAGTTGCCACGGCATCCGATCGCGACACGGCCTTGGCCAAAATCGTTTCCCTGCGTCCGCAACTGGTCATTTTGGATGTGTATCTGCAGCGGGGAGAAAACGGGGTGGAGATCCTGCAACAGATCAGGAGCAACCACGGCAAGCATGAACTGCCGGTCTTGATCATTACCGGACAACCTGATTCGGATTTGGCCCTGCGGGCCATGCAGGGCGGGGCCAATGATTTCATCCTCAAACCCATTGCCTTTGAACAGCTCTTGGCCAAGATAGGGCAGCTTCTGCAAACCCGGGATTCACAATTGCCCCTGCCTCCCTGGGAGGAAAAAATCGTCGGCTCCTCCAAACAGATGATAGACATTATCATGGCCATTTATCATGCGTCCCAGGCAGAGGCGGACACTTTTATTTGGGGTGAAACCGGCACCGGCAAGGATCTGGTGGCGCGCATGATTCACAGGCTTAGCCGGCGCGCGCAGGTGCCGCTGGTCACGATCGATTGTCCGTGCATTCCCAAGGAGCTCTTTGAATCCGAAGTGTTCGGGCATGAAAAAAACGCCTTCAACAATGCCCCCTTTAAAAAAGGCCGCATCGAAGAAGGCGGGGAAGGAGTGGTTTTTTTTGACGAAATCGGCGACTTGACGCTGGAGCATCAGGCCAAGTTGCTCAATTTCTGGGATAAAAAATCCTTCTGCCGCCTCGGGGGCAACAAACGCATTCAGTTGAACGTCATGCTGCTGGCAGCCACCAACCGCAATCTGAAGGAGATGGTGGCTGCGGGGCGTTTTCGCGAGGATTTTTTCTATCGCCTCTTGGGCAATGTCATCCAGGTTCCGCCTTTGCGCGAGCACAAACAGGACATTCCGCTATTGTGTGAACACATGATGGCCAAATACGCCCGCCTGTTCGGCAAAAAAGTAACCGGCATATCCGCCGGGGCCCTGGCCGCAGTGGAAAAAAAATCCTGGCCGGGAAATGTGCGGGATCTGGAGCGGCATGTATTACGCGCAGTATTGCAGGCAGGGGGCGCGGTCCTGGAGGAACAGGATTTCGTGGACGCGGCAACATTTTTCCAGACCCGGGCGGAAGACGACGGGGATGGGGCCAGGTGGAACGGGCTGTTGGCCAAGGATTATAAAACCGCCTATGAGCAGATGCAGCATTATTTCCACTGCGAGTACCTGACACGGCATTTGATAGACAACCAATGGAATGTCAGCCGTACAGCCAAGCAAATAGGCATTTCACGGGAATATGTGACCAAACTGATGAAAGAATACTCCATCAAACGTCCGGAACAAGAGTAGCCGGCCGCAACAGCGCCGGGTGGACAGCGTAAGCGGTACTGTTGGTTCACAGGCTGTGAACAACGGGTTCTGATTTTACCTTTTACCATCCTGACAGCATCAAGAAAAACCATTAAATAAACAAGAATAGCAAGGCTCCTGTTTGGCATGCTGCTTGCATTACTATTTGACATCTGTCGGGGATTACACTGCAGCACTATGTCAACAGGAGGCCCGGGAAATGCCGTATATCCAAAATCATGCCGACACCTACGTTTGTATGGACGACGAAAGGCTTATTCAAAGCATCAGGCAGGATGATCCGAAAGCAGCCGATGAACTTATCCGGCGTTATTACCAGAAAGTCGTGAAGATTTGCAGGCGGTACCTTTGCCTGGCAGAGGATGTGGCCGATGCGGCCCAGGAAGTGTTTACGAAGGTGCTGGCTGAAAAAAAAGTGCTTCATTTCCGCGGCCAGTCACAGTTCTGGACCTGGCTGTTCCGTATTGCCAGCAATACCTGCAAGTCCATGCTGGCGCGTAAAAAACGGACCCCGCCACTGCTTCCCTTTAACCACGAACCCGAGTGGGAAGAGTCTGCGCCGAAATCCGGGGAAAAGGAAAGTCCCGAGCAAAAGCTGCAACTTGAGCAACAGATAGTGATTCTTTACCAGGTTTTGGACCAATTGCCCAAACGCTACCAGCGGGTACTGGAGCTCATTTACTGGCAGGGGCTTTCCTATGGCGAGGCGGCCAGGTGTCTTAATGTTTCAGCCCAGGTTTTGGGGGTGCATCTGATGCGGGGCCGCCATATGCTGCAGAAGATCGGCAGATTGTTTTTTGATGAAAAAGCCTGCAATTGAAGTCGTGCATTATCCGGCAGCACAGCGATGCATTATATGCTTGGGGTGTTCGCAGATGATTTTCGCCATAAATACCTTGTACTAAAAAACCACAACACGTTATACTGCTCAGGACATAACCGGGCTTTTTTAATATGCACCGAGGCGGAGAATGCCGATGTTCCTGATACATCGACGCACATGCGTGTGGTTGCTGGGATTGTGGCTGACAGGTTTTTCCCCGCCTTGCCTGGGCGGACAATGGACTGTTGCTGTAGACGTGCCGCATGACATTCAAGGGCATACCGCCACGCTGCTGCCCAGCGGCAAGGTTTTGCTGGCCGGCGGACATGATTCCAAGAAAAACCTCTATTATAAAAATTGGTTGTATGATCCACAAACCGGATCCATCCAAGGCACGGGGAGCCTGGCCTTGCCGCGCACAGAGCATACGGCTGTGCTTTTACCCGGCGGCAAGGTATTCATCGCCGGCGGCCGGGGGAAAAAAGACGCCGCCCAATCCCACTGCGAACTTTTCAATCCCGGCAGCGGGGAATGCAGATCCATCACCAGCATGCATTATGCCCGCGCCAGGCACACAGCCACCCTCTTGCCTTCCGGACAGGTACTGATCGCAGGAGGCGGGCACCCGCAGACAGAGCTGTATGATCCCCAAAACAACCTTTTTACCCTCAACGCGCGTCTGCCCGGGAATCCGGCGGGGCATTCGGCTACGCTTTTGCCGGATGGAACGGTATTCATTCTGGACGCTTGCAACCGCCGCGCCTACTGCCTTGACCCCGGGCAAAAGGCACTCCGGCTGTTGTCCAGACCCCAGTATAAGCGCCAGGATCACACCGCCACCCTGTTGGCCGACGGCAGGGTATTGATCGTGGGGGGCCATACCACCGTTGAGCTGTATGATCCGGCCGAGAATGCATTTGTCAAACATGCTGTTTTGTCTGAAGTGTTGGCCGGGCATTCCGCCACCTTGTTGCCGGACGGGAATGTGCTGATTGCCGGCGGCAGGGCGCGGGCAGCCCTGGCGTTGGTGTTGGTCTACCAGGCACAAGAGGGGTGTTTTGGGGAAAAAGGCGCATTGCAGGATGCGCGCTGTTATCACACCGCCACCCTGTTGCCCGGCGGCCAGGTCCTGCTTTACGGGGGAGGAGGTCAGGCGCGGGCGGAAATCCACCAGCCCCGGACCGGGGCTTTTCATGCCGCCGGCGTGATGGAGCAGCCGCGCAACCGGCATACCGCCACCCTTTTGCCAGACGGCAAAGTATTGGTGGCCGGCGGGTTCAACGGCGCCTATCTCCAGGAGTGCGAAATATATGATCCTAGCCAGGGGCGGTTTTTCCAAACAGGGGACTTGGCTGTGTCGCGGCATTGTCATAGCGCCACCCTGCTGCCGGACGGCCAGGTCTTCATCGCAGGCGGATATGGAGACAGTCAATACCGGGGGGATGCGGAATTATACCAGCCGCGCAGCGGTGATTTCATGCGCGTCCATCCCCTTAAGGTCAAGCGGGAAAAACACACGGCCACGCTTTTGCAGGAGTATCCCAATACCCAGGTCCTGATTGCAGGCGGGTTCAACGGCCGCTATTTAAACAGCGCTGAAATATACGATGTCGCCACCCGCTCTTTTCATAGAACCGGCAATATGACAGAGGTGCGTGAAAAGCATACGGCCACACTCTTGCCGGATGGTACGGTGTTGATTGCCGGGGGGTATAATGGCCGGGAATACATTGCCAGCGCGGAAATCTATCATTCCCGCCCGGGCCGCTTCAAAGCGTCCGGACGCATGCTGGTTCCCAGGCGCATGCATACAGCAACACTGCTGCCCTCAGGCAAGGTCCTTATTGCCGGGGGCAGGAATGCCGGAGGCTTGTTGGCCAGCGCAGAGTTGTATGACCCCCAAACCGGCTTTTCCCTGACCGGGGGCATGCATGCGGCCCGGAACGGCCATGCCGCCACCTTGCTGCCCAACGGTACGGTTTTGATCAGCGGCGGGGGGGGAACTGAGGCCGAAATCTATTATCCGGAGACCGGCACTTTCAGCATGTCCGCCGAAACAGTCAGGAAGCGGCGCGAACACACGGCTACGCTCTTGGCAAGCCAGGAGGTATTGCTGCTGGGAGGGGAGGATGGATTTGCTTTTTTAAATGACGCTGAAAAAGCAGCCTGCTCGGAATACGACTGCACCCTGCCTGCAGCGCTGCCCAGACCCCGCCTGCAAACAGGCGTGTCCGACGCTTATCCGGGTATGGTGTTCGAAATCCGCGGGTCGGATTTCCGGGGGGCAGGGGGCGGCGAAGGCAAGGCGGGCGTGCAGGCGTCGGCCAATTATCCGCGGCTTTATCTGCAATATGCGGACAGCGGCGGAATGGGCGCCTACGGACCTTCCGGCAGGCTCTGCGATATCAGCGGGAGTCTGTATCCAATGGATTGGACGGCTGCTGATACCATTCTGCGTTTTTGCATGCCAAATATACCACCCGGATACTGGCTGCTTTTTGTAAGCACCAATGGCGTGCGCTCGGACGCTAAAATCATCCTCAACAAATCCAGCCCGAATGTGCCGCATGTATCCATGCCCACGCCTGTGCCCACCGGTACGCCGGCTGCGGGCATTCCCCAAACCGCCGGCTGGACAGAGGAGTTCAACGGTCCGCCGGGCCAACAACCGCATCAATGGCGCGATGAAACCGATGATCCGGATTTTAACGCCGACCTCGCATATTCCAGCCGCCACGGGTACGCAGTGGTCACCCGCACGGCTGACAGCAGCTGGGGCCGGGTGCGCAGCCCGATAATTTTGTGTGATGTTGTTCAATTCAACATGCTGGAGGTCAAGACCGTCGAGATTTCCCCGGGAGTCAAATGGAATGTGGCCTTGCGGGCCGCAGACACGGATTATTACTGGGATTTGACACCCGGCAACACTGACACAGGCGTTTATACCGTTGATTACCAGGAAAAAACCCGCTTGCAAGGTGTCCGGGCTTTTTATCTGCAGGTAAATATGGAGGGCGAGCCCGGCCAGTATGTCATCCTGGATTATATCAAGATATATGGCTTCCAAAAGCAAGTTCCTATTGCCACGCCATAAAAAACCTTTATTACTGATGATTACTCATTGCGCGTATATGTGCCGGAGATTTTTTTTTACCAAGGTGGCAGCGGAAAAGAAAAGTCCACGGCCGCAACCATTTTGGAGGGTGTGCTCAATCGCTGCTGTTCGTGCACAGGTTCCCGCTCCACCTTGTCAAAAAGATATCTCCGGCAGTCCGGTTGCCTGCTGGCGCCGCTGGATCAATAGTTATCGCCCATTTCTCAATCCCAATTTGGACACCTATGATGATTACTGCTGCCTAAATAATCGATAATGTTTTTTATAAACTTGAAAAACAAAGGCTTTATCCGCAGAGGACGCCGATTTCGCAGAGGATGTCCGAAAAAACGAAACATGCCATGCAAATGATTTTTAGGTTTGTAAATCCGTGTAATCTGCAGATGGGGCTTTGATTTCATGAGGACAAGAGTGACTGATGATATGAAAAACATTTCAGAAATTTGAGGCTTCAGTGCAAAGAGGATCCGCGCCATTTTCTTGTAATATTTTGCCGGTGAATGAGTCTATATAAGTAAGCGGACAAGGCCCCGCGGACCCCTTTGGGGGAAAGGAGAGAAGGGCATGAAAAAAACAATACCGGTTTTGGTGCTCATGATTATCATCATTTCCTCAGGCGGCGTGGTCTGGGCTGTGCAGACCAATTATGACATCGGCAAAAGCGCGGCGCCGGAGCTGAAACTCGGATTGGGCGCCAGACCTGTTGCCTTGGGCGAGGCGTATGTTGCCCAGGCAGATGACCTGAATGCCACGGCCTGGAACCCGGCGGGCCTGGCCCGGATTGACAATACCCAGGCTGGTTTTATGCACAATATGTTCATTCAGGAAACCTCCCTGGAATATCTGGCCTTCGCGCAACAGCTCTTTCCGGGCGCAGGCCTGGGTGCAAACCTTGCCTATCTTAGCTACGGCAGCATAGAAAAGACCAGCCTGTCGGGCGACATGGGTGAGATTGTGGGTGAGTTTACTCCCTCGGTTATCATCCTTTCGCTGGGGTATGGCCAGCAGTTCATGGAAAACCTGGCCGTGGGTGCGACAGTGAAATATTACCGGCAAAACATTGATACGGAAACGTATTCCGCCGCGGCCGTTGATGTGGGCGGCATTGCCAGTGTCGGCCTGGAGGGACTGCAAATCGGGCTGGCAGTGCAGAATCTGGGCACGCCGGTGGCGGAAAGCAGCCTGCCGCTAAATGCCAAAGCCGGGGCGGTGTATCGCCTTCCCGTCACCTGGGGAGACAATGATCAATGGCGGGTTTTATGCGACGTCAATCTCCCGTTTGGGGATGTGAATTATACTTCGGTCAACCTGGGGACCGAGTATTGGTACCAGCAACTGGTGGCGGCGCGTCTGGGCTATAAAATAAAGGATACCGGCGATTTGGGCGGCGTGACGGGTTTGACCGCGGGCCTGGGAGTGAAATGGTCACTGTTTAATCTTGATTATGCCATGGTTTCCTACGGTGATTTGGGTCTCACCCATCAGATCGGTCTGGGGGTTTCTTTTTAACCACTGCGGATTTCTGGTTTGACGGCCCTTGCTTTAATATGCAACCGCGAATTCCCCGGCCTTTGGAGACTGCATCGCCAGTCGCCTTTTTCTCGTCATACCGGTATGCTTTAAACCGGTATCCAGTGCACCTGTTTTTCTGGACCCCGGACAGAATCATTCCGGGGTAACGAACCCGCGCGACTAGTGTTATGACACAGACTGAAACCTCTGAAAAACTGATGGCAAACGGATGTTTGGACTGGGCCTTCGCCGGACGGCCGCCATGGGGTAGGCGGCCTCGGCAGCGAAAAAGTAGCAATACTAGTCTTTTTCGCTGAACGCCGTC
>JAFGIQ010000168.1 GCA_016929575.1 candidate division FCPU426 bacterium | reverse complement strand
CGGACAACCGGCGGACATGGGCAGCCTTTCAAAAATCGCCCGCGCGCACGGACTGGCCATCGTGGAAGACGCAGCCCAGGCTTTGGGAGCGAGCTGGCAGGGCCGTCCGGTAGGCTCATGGGGAGACATCACCTGCCTCTCCTTTTTTCCCACCAAAAATTTGGGCGCCTTGGGCGACGCGGGCATGGCCCTGACCAATAAAACCACCATAGCCACACGGCTGCGGCGTTTGCGCGACCACGGCTCGACCGTCAAATACCGCCATGCCGAGCTGGGATACAACAGCCGGCTGGATGAAATCCAGGCCGCGGCCCTGCGCGTGAAATTTCCGCACCTGGCGAAGTGGAACAAACGCCGGCAGTTTCTGGCCAAAACCTACCAGCAGGGTTTGCAGCACTGTCCGCTGCAAACCCCGGCGGTCCGCGCCGGCGCCGTGCACGTGTATCACCAGTACGTGATCCGCACCGGGCAGCGGGAGGCGCTGCGGCAATATTTGTCCGGCTGCAGGATCGGGACAGCCCTGCATTATCCCATCCCCCTGCATCGACAGCCGCTTTTTGCCGGCCTGCCGTCGGCCCGGAATGCATTTCCGGAAAGCGAAAAAGCCTCCAGGGAGATTCTCTGTCTTCCGATTGCGCCGGAGTGCACGGACAGGGAGGTGGCTTTGGTGATCAAGGCCATCCAAGCCTTTTTTCTTCGCCGCCCGGGAGGCAGGAAATCTTTGCTGAAAGGCAGATAATAATGTTGAAAAAATCCATCCTGGTTTTGTTGCTGCTGTACCTCGGCTATAGTGTTTTTGACCTGACGCGGAGCCGTATTTTCACGCCGGCAGAAATGGCGCCGGAGATGACCTTCGGCAGGAGCGGCGGCCTGCCGGATGAACCGGGAAAATATTTCGGACCGGCCCAGATGCGCGTGGACAGCGAGCGCCGGCGTTTGTGTTTTGTGGAAGGCGTCTTTTGGAAACTCATCGTCTGGAATCTGGACACCGGCGCGCACCTCATTGATTTCAATAAAACCCTGGCCGGAGTGGATGAGTTTTATCCCTTGAATTGCGATTTTGACCCGAAGGGCAACCTTTACGCCATTGACCGCTGGCGGTCGCAAATTTTAAAAATATCGCCGGCGTACAAACTGTTGCAGCGCTGGACCTTTCCCTTTGTTGCCCAGGATATAGCCGTTGACCGGAAGGGGAATGCCTATGTCCTGGATATCGGCGCCCAGGAGCTGGTGAAATTCAACCCCCAGGGGGAGATCGTCCGGCGTTTCGGCAAGGGAAGGTTGCAGGACGGGGGATTTTTGGCGGCCGATGCCGAGGGCAGCATCTATGCGGTCGATCGCAAGCAAAAAAAAGTGGTGGTCTTCAGCACCGCCGGCAGGCACAAAGGGGAATGGCTGCTGCCCCTGGAGGACCCCATCGGCAATCCCAATATTCAAGTGCAAAACCGGAAAGTATATATCAGTGAACGGGATCATCACCGCATCATGGTATTTGACCGTCACGGCCGGGCGCTGTGGATCATGAACATTTCCGCGCCGACCGTCATGGGCGTGGACCGGCAGGGAAGGATTTACCTGCCCGGCGGAGGCGGCATAGTCAGGTATCAGGTAAAACCCCGCCCGTTTGTCATCTCCTGCCAATGGGCCGGCATCCGGTCCTTTTTAAAGGAAAAAATAGGCAACCAGCTGTTGCGCTGGCAGCCTTTGACCCAAAAGCGGATTTTTAAGGCCAATCCCGCGGTGCTGCTGACCTGGGGAATGAGCCATGGCCTGCTGCTGGGATTATATTGGCGCGGTTTGTTGCTGCTGCTGGCCATGATGGTTTTGCCTCTGGTTTTCGACCGCCTCTGGTTTGGGGGGATAAAACTGCGGCATGCGGTCCTGACCGAGGGCCGGGCCCTGCTTGCCCTGATGCGCGAACAAGGCTTTAAAAAAATGATATCCGCCGCCCTGGCCAGGGCGGCGGTGGCGGCGGCTGCCGGGAAACGCGTCTTGCAGGGGGCGGCAAAATACAAAGTCGCCTGGCTGCTGGCGGGGATTGTGCTTTTCTGGGTGGGATTAAAGTGGTACGGCGTATTTTTAGACAAACTGTTAAAATCCAACTATCCGCAGGCAGAAGGCCTGTATGCGGCGCTGGCCATAGCAGGACTGTCGCTGGTGCTTTATTGGTTCCGCTTTAAAGTGCGCTTCACCTCCGCCGGCCTGGCGCTCCTGGGTGCGGGCTTGGCTGCAGCAGCGCAACTGGTGGTGCCGCAGCAACCCAAGATCGCCTTTCTGGCTTTTTTACTCGCGGGCTTTCTGCTGTTTGTGACCCGCCCCCATTTGCACGCCCGCAATCCCCTGTGCGATTTTTCCCTGCAATACCGGCCCCTGACCGCCAAGGAAATCTGGCTTTTGGGCATCGTGCTGGGAGCGGCTTTTGTCACCCGCTTTTTTCCCATCCATGGTTTTCCGCGCGGCTTTCCCTACGAAGAAATCGTCATGGCCGAATATGTCGGCCGGGTGGCGAGTTTTAAAAAATACTTCCCCTTGTTCACGGACGGCAACATGGGCGTGCCCAGCCTTATTGCCTACCAGGGCTATTATCTGTCCAAGGTGATAGGCTGGAGCGCAGAGCGCCTGCGCCTCATTCCCCAAATATGGGATCTGCTGACTATTGTGGCCTTTTACATTCTCTGCCGCCGCTTTGCCTCCCGGCTCACCGCCTTTGGCGCCACTTTGCTGTTTACTTTTTCCTTCTGGCACCTGTTGTTCGGCATGCGTTTTTATCCGTATGTGCCGATGTTTTTCGCCGTCGTGGCGGGCCTGGGCCTGTTCGCGCAGGGATTGCGCAAGCCCAGATGGCACACTTTTTTGCTGGCAGGGCTGGCATGCGGATTGAGCCTGCACAGCTACGAAGCCGGCCGGGGCGTGTGTCTCATTTTTCTTTTTTGGATGGTCTGGCTGGCCCTTTTCCAGCGCACCTGGCTGCCGCCGTACAAGCTGCTGCTTGTTTTCTGGGCCGGGTTTGCCATCTCCGGAGCGCCGGTCATTTACCACGCGGTCACGGATTGGGGGAACTACTGGTGGTACATTCAAAACCACGCCAATCCCAGCCGGGGACGCGGCCTCATGAGCTATGTGGAGGTGCTGTGGTTTAAAATCAGGATGTACTCCGGGGTGTTTCATTTCCGCAGCGGCCAGAATCCGGACGTGCAGTTATGCTGGGAGCCGATGCTGGATCCGGTCACCGGCGTTTTCTTCGGCGTGGGATTGTTTATCTGCCTGGCCGGGTTTTGGCGGCCTTTGCCCGCTTTTTTGCTGATGTATTTTTGCGCCGCCTTGATACCGGGCCTGGTGAGCAACGGCAACACCCCCCATCTGCGGCGGATTACTTTGGTCATCCCCGCCCTTTATTTAATCAGCGCGTTTGCCATGGAACGGCTGGTGCAAATCGGGCGCTTTCACCTGCCCGCAGCAGGCCGCAGGATGCTGGCAGCCGCCATTTTGCTGCTGATCGGGGCCGCGGTTTTTTTCAATGTCCGGCAGTTTTATTACCGCTTTGCCGACGATCCCCGCACCTATATGGCCTGGAATTACCGCGAGTACACCCTGCGGGAGGAAATGAAAAAATATCCGAAGGCCGAATTCCACGTCTCCCGCCATCCCCACGCCTTTTTCAACGCCACGGCCTGGGGGATTTTCATCAAACATTCCGAGCTGAATATCTATACGACTTTTGAAGACACGCTGCTGATGTCGCCCGCCAAGGACCATGTTTTTTATTTGGAAAGCTACCTGGAGGCCGCCCGCTCTTTTTATGAAACCCATTTTCCGCATGCCAGGATCATCATCAAGCGCGAGAAAAACATGAAGCCAGAATACATCGACCCGGCCAGGGAATACCGGATCGAACTGGGCGCCAGCGATCCGGTGAATCCCCTGGCGTACTATATGGAAGTCATCATCCCGCGCGAGGATGTCAGGGCCTTCCACACGCTGATTGACACCACCGATTGGCGCCATCCCCGCCGCCTGGATGTTTTCGACGGGGAATTCGGGAAACGCCATCTTGGCCGAACCCTGGCGCTGACCGGCGCCGTGGTTGTCAAGAACGCAGGAACGTATACATTCAATCTCGGCTGGGAGACCTGGCAGCTGCAAGTGGATGGCCGGCCCGCCGCCTGGCGCGGGCAGGTCTTTTTACAGCCCGGCCTGCATTTTATCGAAATGACCGGCAGGGTTCCCGCGTCCGGCGCAGGGGCATTGCCCTTGACCGTCATGCAGGGCAACATGGATGTGACCCGCAGCGGGGAAGTGGTGGCGCTTCTGCCCCAGCCAGGAGTGCATTGCACGTATTTTCGCCAAGAGGGCGGCGGCGCGGAGGAAAAAGTGGAAGAGTACCAAAGCCTGCTTCCTTTTGTGCGCTTTCTTTCCTTCAAGGCCAGATTGCCTTACTCTGTGCGTTGCACCGGATCCTTCACGGTCCCGCAGTCAGGACAGTACTTTTTTCAGGTGCGCAGCGCTCCTTCCCGGCTATGGCTTAACGGCCGGGAAGTCTTCAACAAGGACCAGGAATTGTCCGTTCCCACCATGGCGCCGGTGGAGTGCAAAGCCGGGCAGCGCCTGCACTATGAAGCCGTATGCCCGGTATGGAACTATCCCATGCGCTCAACTTTCATGTTGTTTTATAAAGGGCCGGATGCATCGGACTGGCAATGGGTGCCCAGGGAATGGTTTTTAATCCGGCCGGAAGCGGCGATTACAGATAATGCTTTTCTACAACCCAGCTTAAAAATCCCCGCTCTTTAAGAGCGGGGATTTTTAAGCAATCCTGATTTTAATGTTTTCAGGAAGGAGCATCTTGCCCAGCACAGAAGCCAAGGAAAAGAAAAATGGCGGGGAAAGACAAAATGCCTATTATTTGGAATACAATGCCAAAAGCTTAAGCTTCCCCCGCAATCTCTTCCATGCGCCCAAGTTGAAAGCGGCCGGCCGCCTGGCCGCCGCCTTGCCGGCAGGCGCCCGGGTTTTGGACGCCGGCTGCGGCTCGGGGTATGTCAGCAACGGCCTGGCGTCCCGCCTGGAACTGGTGGGCGTGGACATCGAGGAAGAAGCTGTGGCTTTTTGCCGGCAGCACCGGCAGGGGACGTTCATCAGGGCCGATTTGCAGAAACTGCCGTTTGACCCGGACACGTTTGACCTGATTCTTTTCACCAACACCATTGAGCACCTGTACGATCCGCATCCCGTACTGGCGGAATTGGCCAGGATCCTGAAGCCCGGGGGGAAACTGCTGGTCAGCACGGAAAATTGCGCCAATGTCGGGTGGATACTGTTGGAGCAAACCTGGTATCGTTTTTTTGGAGGGCCCTGCAAGCCGTATTTATCCGCCGTGCATCCGCAAAGATATACTGCCGGGCTTTTGCAGGCCCATCTGGACAGCCATTTTACCGTGGAGCAGATTGACAAAGCCGTGGGCGGCATGGAATTAATCGCTGTTGCCTGCAAAACAAAGATGACGGGGCAAAAGCACGGCAAGATCCCGGATGGAGGATAAATGCATGGCGGGTAGGAAATTACAAAAAGTGAGGTCAAAAAGGCATGAGCCCGCACTGCCGCCGTGGCTGGAAGGGTTGCGGACCCGTTTCAACGCGTGGAGCGCTTGGCTCAATCCCGGGCTTTTGGCCTTGGCCATGCTTTTTGCCTGGGTTGGGCAAGAACAGCTCTTTGGCAGGCATTTGGCCAATGGACTCTGGTTGTGGGTTTTTGCCGCTCTTTTTGCCGGCCTGGCGTTCATCCGCAAGCCCGAGCGCCTGCCTTCCGCGCTTGATCATCAGCCCAAATGGGAAGCCCTGGTTTTGGGATTAATTGTCGTGGTCGCAGGATTTGTCCGGTTATGGCGTTTGCAGGAGATCCCAAACGGTTTTTATTTTGACGAAGCCATGAATGCCCTGGTCGGCCTGCAAATAATGGAAGATCCCCATTATCTTCCCATTTTCGGTCCTGCCGACGCCCCGGCACCCACCCTCTTCCATTATTTTAATGTTGTGGCGCTGTCTTTATTCGGCGTCAGTGCGCGCGCAGCCAAGATGGTTCCGGTTGCGGCCGGCATTGCCACTGTGCCCCTGTTTTATTTCCTTGTCCGCCGCCTGGTTTCGCGTCCCGTGGCCCTGGCCGCAACCCTGGCTTTTGCCCTGATGCGCTGGCATATTAATTTTTCCCGCATTAATTTCATCGGCATTTTAACGCCCCTGTACGGTGCGGCGGCCGCGTATTTTCTGCTGCGCGGCCTGGAAACCAAAAACCGCTGGCATATGGCTTTATCCGGCTTGTCTGTGGCCTTGGGTTTGTATACCTATTATGCCTCCAATCTGATTCCGTTTGTCCTGGGCCCCTATCTGGCCCTGCAACTGGCCTGGGACCGGCGTTTTTTAAAAGAACACTGGCAGGGACTGCTGATTTTCCTCGCGGTTTCCCTGGCCGTATTCGCGCCGCTGGGCTATTTTGCGCTTACAGAAAAACACCGCTTTTTTGCCCGCAACCACCAAGTGCTGATCTTCAACCACGTGCAGCCGGAGCAGGCGCTCTCCGCCCTGTGGCGCAATGTCAAAACCACATTGCTCATGTTCAATTATTTTGGCGACTGCAACGGCCGGCACAACCTTCCCGAGGAACCCATGCTCTCCCCCCTGGCCGGGCTCTTTTTTGGGCTGGGTCTTATCTGGAGCCTCACCCAGATCCACCGTCCGCATGCGTTTTTGGTGTTGTGGTGGTTTGTGGTCGCGCTGGTTCCCGGATTTTTAACCATAGAGGCCCCGCAGGGATACCGCTGCATCGGCGCCATCGTTCCTGTCAGCGTGATGATCGCCCTGGGCCTCGAACGTTTCTGGCAGGGCATACAAGAATTAGGCCAGGGAACGAGGTATCACTCCTGGTTATGGGTGGTCCTCGCCCTGGTGGTGGCAATGATGGGGGTGCGCAATCTGACCGATTATTTCGACCGCCAAGCCAAGCACATGGCCTGTTGGTCCGAGTTTTCGGCTGCAGAAGCCAGCATGGGCAACCGCATCCGCGCCCTGGGCCCGGAGTATCACACCTACATCTCCGCCGGGTCCTACGACTATCCCACTATCCGTTTTTTGGGCCACGGGAGCATAGAGGCGGAACCCTTTCAGATTTATTCATCCATTCCCTCCAATTACACGGGCACTAAAAACCTTTCCTATATGCTTTTGCCCATCCATGATAATGCCCTTGAAATCCTGCGTTATTATTACCCGCAAGGCCGGGAAACAGTGCATGGATCCCCTTTTGACTTTGATTTGTTCACTTCCTACGAAGTCGGCCGTGAAGAGGTGCTGGCAACACGGGGATTAAACGGAATATACACGGACGCCGCCGGGCACCGCCTGGCCGGCCAGGAAGGGCAGGAGTCCTTTTCTTTCCTGGGATCCGCGCACGGCTTGCAGGCGCCGGTCACGGCGCAATGGCGCGGCAGCCTCCGGATTCCGCAGTGGGGGTTGTATCATTTCAAAATGCAAGGTGCAGCCGGCGCGCGCATGGTCATTGACGGGAAAAGGGCGGGGGAGCAAGGTCTGCACTTGGCCGAGGGCATGCACACCTTGTCCATCCACGCGACTATTGCCTCTGTCCCGGGACCGGTGCAGTTTCTCTGGAAAAGAGGGGAGGGGGGCCCCTGGAATGTCGTGCCCGCATACGCCCTGTCAGTTCACGATTCGGTGTATGGTTTGCTGGGGAAGTATTATCGTTCCACCGACAGAAGCGGCGAGGCGCTTTTCCAGCGGATAGATCCCTTTATTTCGCTGTTGGGCCAGGATTTTTCGCTGGCCGCGCCTTTTTCCGTCCGCTGGGAAGGGACCCTGGACATTTCCCGGCCAGGGCGCTACGGATTTGGCACCATGTCCAATGAGTTTTCCTGGGTGGCCGTCAATGGGCAGGAAGTGGTGGCCAATGAGGTGGTGGACCAATATGCCGAAGGGACCATTACCCTGCCGCAGGGAAAGCATGCCATCCGCATTGATTATACCAAACGCAGCGGCTCCTATCCGCGGATTATTCTATACTGGACACCCCCGGGCAAAGCCAAGGAAAAAGTCCCGTTTCATGTATTGTCGCCTTCCTAGAAAGATGCCGTGCGCACCAGGAAATTTTCAAGCGGGCTGCGGATGCGGGAACCATGCTTTACGCTTGACCGGGATGGGTGAACGTGTTATTTTTTTCCTTCATTATAAGCATTTTATCGGCATGCCTGCGGTTTAATATGCAACCGCGAATTCCCCGGCATCCGGCATTCATCGGACAAGTGCGCCGGGGACATCTCCGCCACAAGCGGAGATGCGGCATAAGATAATGCCTTTCTACAACCCAGATCAAAAATCCCCGCTCTTTAAGAGCAGGGATTTTTAAGACCGGTCATTCCATCTTGGATGTATAGGCACGGCCGGATGACGGCAACCATGAGCACCGGGGAAAAGCATGAGTATATTTGCCAAAAAAAGATTCTGGTTTGGTTTTTTCATCACCGGGTTTTGTCTTTTTCTCGTGTTTCGGCAGGTGGATGTGCAAAGCCTGACCCGGGCCTTGTTGCATGCGGATTATGAGTGGCTGCTTCCGGCCCTGGCGGTATATTTACTGGGATATATGATCCGCGTGGTACGCTGGCAATATCTGCTGCGCAACATCAAGGACATTCCCTGGCCGCGGCTGTTGCCGCCGCTGATTCTGAGTTTTATGGTGAATAATCTTTTTCCGGCGCGGGCCGGGGAGTTTGTCGGCGCCTACATCGTCGGCCGGCGCGAAAATATGTCCAAAAGCTCGGTGTTTGCGACGGTTGTCATGCAGCGCGCGTATGACGGCCTGGTAATGGTCTTGTTTGCCAGCATCGTGCTGTTCTTTTTCAATCTGCCGCATACCGGCAATAATGCCAAATTCGTCAATATGGTCAACACGGTATTGAACATCACCACTGCGGTCTTTGTGCTGTTGTTTGCCGTGCTTTTTGCCATGATCACCTGGAAAGAGCTGGCGGTTAAAAGCGTCCGCTTCATCACCGCCGTGCTGCCCGAAAAATGGCGGCACGGGGTGGACAGGATTTTTCAGTCCTTTTTAAACGGCTTGGGCGTTTTGCGCAACCGCCGCGACAGCCTCATCGCCTTTATCCTGACAGTCCTGGCCTGGAGCGGGGAAACTGCGGCGTATTACTTCATTATGCGCGCCTTTGGCCTGGCTTTTCCCGTGTATGTCTCCATCATGCTCATGGCCGTGGTGAATCTGGGAATCATGATTCCCTCCTCGCCGGGGTATGTGGGGCCGTTCGAGTTTTTCGGCGTGGGGACGCTGCTGCTTTTTGGCGTGAGCAAAAGCGTGGCCCTGCCGTGCGTGCTGGTCATTCACACCCTGATCTGGCTGCCCATCACGGTGTGGGGGTTTTATTACATGTGGACGCTGAAATTGAGTTTCAAAGAAATGGAAACAGCCGAACAGCAGACCCAGTCCTCCGCTTCGGCCTGAGAAAGGGAGTCGAAATGAAGATCGGCATTATCGGAGCAGGCTTGACCGGCTTGACCGCGGCCCGGCTGCTGGCGGGGGCCGGGCACCAGGTCACCGTGTGCGAGGCCGCTGCCGAGGCCGGCGGACTGGCGGCCACATTTCCCTATCAAGGAACGCGCCTGGAGTTTTTTTATCACCATTATTTCATCTCGGACCGCGAGACCGTGGCCTTGCTGCGGGAGTTGGGGCTGCAGGACCGGATGGTATGGCGCGCAACCCCCATGGGCGTTTTTAAAAACAACCGGGTGCTGGGTTTTTCCACGCCCCTGGATTTGCTCAAGTTCACGCCCCTGTCTTTTATCAACCGCCTGCGGTTCGGATTGGTCATCCTGTATTTGTCCTGGAAAAAAAACTGGAAGAAATACGAGCACCTGCGCGCCCGGCAGTGGCTGCAGCGCGCTTTCGGCAAGCAGGCGTGGGACATCATCTGGGGCCCCCTGCTGCACGGCAAATTTCACGACTACGCCCCGCAAATCGGCATGCCCTGGTTTTACGCGCGCGTGCACACCCGCGCCCAGAGCAGGGAAAAGGGCATGACCGAGGAAAGGCTGGGCTACCTGCAAGGGAGCTTCCAGGTGCTGCACGACACCCTGGTGCAGGAGATAAAAGCCGGCGGCGGCACTGTCCGCTTTCAGGAACCAGTGCAAAAAATATTGACCGTCCGGGGGCGTCTGGCCGGCTGGAAAACCAGCCGCAAAGAGGAATACTTTGATGGTATTCTGGCCACCGTGGCTCCGCCGGTTTTACTGCCGCTGCTGCCGCAGGAGGCAAGCCAAGGGCCTTACTGGGACAAACTGCGCCGGGTACAGTATCTGGGCAATGTCTGCGCGGTGTTAACCCTGCGCCGCTCACTCTCACCGGTGTATTGGATGAATATCCCGGAAGTGGACAGCCCGTTTATCGCCGTGATTGAACACACCAATTTCATTCTCCCGGAGCATTACCAGGGCAAGCATGTCCTTTACCTGTCCTCCTATGTGCCCGCCACCCACCCCCGGTATACCGCCAAGGAGAAGGATTTGCTGGCTGCGCATTACGCGTATCTGCAAAAAATCATTCCGGATTTCACGCCGGCGGACGTGGAGGAGGCCCGCGTTTTCCACGCCCCCTTTGCCCAGCCGGTTATCATGGCCGGGTACGGCGAAACCCTGGTGCCCCACGCCTCTCCGCTGCCCGGCCTGTTT